>JAJECZ010000046.1 GCA_022821735.1 Alphaproteobacteria bacterium
GACGGCGGCCATGTTCCTCCGCGAGGGTGCGCGCGTTGCGATCACCGACATCGACGAGGCGAAGGGCAGCGCGCTCGCGGCGGAGCTGGGGCCGGACGCGGCCTTCATCCGCCACGACGTGACCGACGAGGCGGCCTGGGAGGCGGCCGTGGCGGAGACGGTGGACCGTTTCGGCGGCCTGAACATCCTGGTGCAGAGCGCCGGCATCGGCCTTACCAAGCCCGTGACCGAGATCGAACTGGAGGAATGGCGCCTTGTGCATGCCATAGACCTCGACGGCGTGTTCCTCGGCTGCAAGCACGCCATCCCCGCCATCGCCGCCCATTGCCGGGAGACCGACGGCGCGGGCTCCATCGTCAATATCTCCTCGATCGCGGGTGTCATCGCCGGGCACAATATGGCTGCCTACAACTCCGCCAAGGCGGGCGTGCGCCACCTCTCCAAGTCGGTCGCGCTGCATTGCGCCCGGCAGGGCCTGCCGATCCGCTGCAACTCCGTGCACCCGACCTTCATCGATACGCCGATCCTCGACCGCTACAAGGAGCATTTCGGCACGGAGGAGGCGCTGCGCAAGCTCGCCCGCCAGGTGCCCATCGGGCGCGTCGGGCAGGCGGAGGAAGTCGCCTGGGCCATCCTCTACCTCGCCTCGGACGAGAGCAGCTTCACCACCGGCTCGGAACTCTTCGTGGACGGCGGCATCGCCGCGATGTGAGAGCGCGTCCATGAGCCCCTGGCGCCTCTGGGCCGCGGTCGTAGCGCCCTTCGGCCTCGGCTATTTCATGTCCTACCTGCTGCGCGCGGTGAACGCCGTGGTGGTGGCGGACCTGGAGCGCGATGTCGGCGTGACGGCCGAAGGGCTCGGGCTGATTACGGCCGCCTATCTGGTCGGCTTCGGCGCCTTCCAGCTGCCGCTCGGCGTGCTGCTGGACCGGTTCGGGCCGCGCCGGGTGCAGGCCTGCCTGCTCATGGTCTCGGCGCTCGGCTCCGTCCTGTTCGCGGCCGGCGGGTCGGCGGACATGCTGGTGGGCGCGCGCCTCCTGATCGGGCTCGGCTTCGCCGGCGGGCTGATGGCGTCCTTCAAGGCCGTGGTGCTCTGGGCGCCGCCCGAGCGCGTGCCGCTGTTCAACGCGCTCGTCATGGTATTTGGCGGCTTCGGGGTGCTGGCGGCGACGGAACCTGCGCACATAGCCGTGGCGGCTTACGGCTGGCGGGCCGTTTTCGCGGGACTCGGCGGGGCGGTCGCGCTCGCGGCCTCCGCCATCTTCCTGCTGGCGCCGCGCGAGAAGCCGGACATGCTGAGCCGCGGCGGCTTCGGGGCGCAGATCGCCGGCATCGCCCATGTCTATCGGGACCGCACCTTTTGGAGCCTCGCGCCGATCATCGCGGGAACCTGCGGGGCCCATATCGCGCTCCAGACGCTCTGGGCCGCGCCCTGGTTGCGCGACGTGGGCGGCCTCGGCCCGGAGGAGGTTGCCTCGACGCTCTTCCTGATGGCGATCGCCTTCATCGCCGGCATCCTGCTCTCCGGTGCGCTCGGCGACTGGGCGAACCGGCGCGGCATCCCGCTGATGGCGGTGGTCGAGGCCATCGTGGCGGTCTTCGTCGCCTCGCTGCTCGCCATCGTGCTGGGCCTCTGGCCGCCGGCCACGGCATTCTGGGCGGTGTTCGCCATGACCGGCCAGATGACCATCCTCTCCTATGCCTATCTCTCGGCCTATTTCGGCTCGGTGCTGGCGGGCCGCGCCAACACTGCGCTCAACCTGCTGGTCTTCCTCGGCGCCTTCGCCATCCAGTACGCCATCGGCGGCGCGCTGGACTTCTGGACGCCGCAGGACGGCCGCTATCCGGAAGAGGCCTACCGGGCCGCTTTCGGCGGCCTGCTCGCCCTCCAGCTCCTCGCCTGGGCCTGGTACCGGCTGTCGCGGCCGGGATAGGCCCCGGCTCAGGTTCTCCCGGCCCACCGGATTGCGGCCCAGGACGCCGCTCCGAAGACCGCGAAGGCTGCGGTCAGCGGGTATATCGTGCCGTCGAAACTCAGCGCCACCGCCGCCCCGAGCGGAATCGAGATGAAGGTGGAGAGCGAAGAGACCACCGCCGAGCCGACGCCGGCGATATGGCCGAGGGGCTCCATCGCCAGGGCGATGAGGTTGCCGAAGAGGAGGCCGATGCAGAGAAACACGGCGAACAGGCAGGCGATGAAGAGCCAGAGCGGCGGAAGCCCCCCGAACGCGAACGCCGCGGCCCACGCGGCCGCCGAGAGGAGCGCCATCGTCATCGTCGCCGCCCTGACGAGCCGCTGCATGCCGTATTTCATCACCAGGCGGCCGTTTGCGAGCGAGGCGGCCCCGATGGCGAGCGCGAGCACGGCGAAATAGAGCGGGAAGAGCGCGCCGGTCGTGTAGGCCTCCTGGAAGACCTGCTGGGCGCAGCTCAGATAGGTGACGAACGCCGCGAACACGAACCCGGTCGCCAGCGTATAGCCGAGAGACGCCCGGATCCTCAGCACTTCGAGAACGCCCGCGCCGATGGCCCGCGGGGAAAACGGCCGGCGGCGGGCGGGCGGGAGCGTTTCCGGCTGGCGAAGCCCGAACCATGCAAACGCGACCCCGGCGACCGCAAGGAAGGCGAAGAAGATCGCGCGCCAGCCGCCGAGCCACTGGACCGCCTGCCCGAGCGCCGGGGCCACTGCCGGAACGAGGATGAAAACCGCCATCGCGAACGACAGGATGCGCGCCATCCGGCTTCCTTCATACTGGTCGCGCACCAGCGCCATGACCACGACCCGCGGCCCCGCCGCCCCGAAGCCCTGCAGCACGCGGCCCGCAATCATCGTCTCGAAGTCGGGCGCGAAGACGCTCATGAGGCATCCGGCCGCGAACAGCGCGAGACCGGCGTTGATGGCCGGCCTGCGCCCGATGCGGTCGGAGAGCGGGCCGAAGATCATCTGGCCGAGGCCGAGCCCGAGGAACGCGGCGGTTATCACGAACTGGACATCGTTCGGGCGCGCCGCCCCTAGGTCGCGGCCGATTGCCGGCAGGGCAGGCAGCATCGCGTCGATGGCGAGCGCGACGAGGGACATCAGCAACGCGATGAGCGGCACGAACTCGCCGGGGCGAAGGGGAGGACGGTCGGCCGTTTGCATCTCGCTGTAGCGGGCCTTTGCCCCTTCCGGCCCGTGGCCGTCGCCGGTCAGGGCAGATAGGCCCCCCCGTTCACATGGATGGTGGCGCCGGTGATGTAGGCGCTTGTCGGCTGGCAGAGATGCACGACCGTCTCGGCCACCTCCTCCGGGCGGCCCTGGCGGCCGACGGCGATGGGCACGGCGCTGGCCTGCCCGGGGCTGAGCCCGCCGGGATCGCGCACCGTGTCGATCACGCCCGGCACCACGCAATTGACGGTGACGCCGGCACGGCCGAACTCCGTCGCCAGCCCCTTGGTGAAGCCGATCAGCCCCGCCTTGGCGGCGCTGACATGGGCGCGCTCCGCCATGCCCATATGCGCGGAGACGCCGCCCATATTCACGATCCGCCCCCAGCCCTTCGCCTGCATGGACCCCAGCACGGCGCGGGCGCAGAGATAGGCACCTTCGAGGACGACCGCCTGCGCCTCGCGCCAGTCGGCGAGCGTCGAGTCGAGAAAGGGCACGTGGCGGCGGATGGCGGCGTTGTTGACCAGGATATCCACCGGCCCCGCCGCCTCCGCCATCGCCGCGACGGCCGCCTCGTCGGTCACGTCCGCCATGTGCAGCGAGGCGGAGCCGCCCGCCGCCTCGACCTCCGCCACGACCGCGCGGGCGGCATCCTCGGCCCGGCGGGTGTTGACGCAGACATGCGCGCCGTCGCGCGCGAGCCGCAGGCAGATTTCGCGTCCGATATTGCGGCTGGCGCCGGTGACGAGGGCTGTCTTTCCGGAAAGCGGCCCGCCGCTCACTGGCATGCGAGGCACTCTTCGTAATCGACCCGGAGCGGCGCCTCGTCCTGCCGCGCCACGCGCTTGCCGCCCACCGCCTCGGCGCGCTGCAGCGATTTCGAGCGGCAGTAGTAGAGGCTCTTCAGGCCGCGCTTCCAGGCCATCGCGTGCAGCCCGTGCAGGTCGCGCTTGTGGATGTCGGCGGGCAGGAAGAGGTTGACCGACTGGGCCTGGTCCACCATCGGCGCGCGCTCCGCGGCGAGGTCCACGATCCAGCGCTGGTCCAGCTCGAACGCCGTCTTGAACACAGCCTTCTGGTCGTCGGTCAGGAAGTCGAGATGCTGCACCGAGCCTTCGTTGACCGTGATCGAGGACCAGGTCTCCTCATCGTTGCGGCCGGCTGCCTCCAGCACGGCCTCGAGATAGCGGTTGCGCACGGCGAAGGAGCCGGAGAGCGTCTTGTGGGTATAGGCGTTGGCCGCAAGCGGCTCGATGCCGGGCGAGGCGCCCCCGCAGATGATCGAGATGGAGGCGGTCGGCGCAATCGCCGTCTTGTTGGAGAAGCGTTCGGCCATGCCGAAATCGGCGGCGTCGGGGCAGGGGCCGCGCTCGTCCGCCAGCCGCTTCGACGCCGCGTCGGCATCCGCCCGGATGCGGGAGAACATGCGCCGGTTCCAGACCGACGCCATGACGGACTCGAGCGGCACATTCAGACTCTGCAGGAAGCTGTGGAAGCCCATGACGCCGAGCCCCACCGAACGCTCGCGCATCGCTGCATAGGCCGCCGTGCGCATGGAGTCCGGCGCGTTTTCGATGAAGTCCTCCAGCACATTGTCGAGGAAGCGCATCACGTCCTCGATGAAGCCCGGCGCGTCCTCCCATTCCAGATAGCGCTCGAGGTTGAGCGAGGAGAGGCAGCACACGGCCGTGCGCTCGCCGCCGCGATGGTCCGGGCCGGTGGGCAGCACGATTTCGGAGCAGAGGTTCGAGGTCTTCACCTCCAGCCCCGCCAGCTTGTGGTGTTCGGGCCGCGCGCGGTTCACATGGTCGATGAAAACCAGGTAGGGCTCGCCGGTCTCGATCCGGGCCGTCAGGATGCGGATCCAGAGGTCGCGGGCGCGGATGCGGCTCTGCACGCTGTGGTCGCGCGGGCTGATGAGCGCCCATTCCTCATCCGCCTCGACGGCGCGCATGAAGGCGTCCGGCACCAGCACGCCGTGATGCAGGTTGAGCGCCTTGCGGTTGGGGTCGCCGCCGGTGGGCCGGCGCAGCTCCACGAACTCCTCGATCTCCGGGTGGCTCGCCTGCATGTAGACCGCCGCCGAGCCGCGCCGCAGGCTGCCCTGGCTGATCGCCAGCGTCAGCGAGTCCATGACCCGCACGAAGGGGATGACGCCGGAGGTGCGCCCGTTCTGGCCGACCTTCTCGCCGATGGAGCGCAGATTGCCCCAATAGCTGCCGATGCCGCCGCCGCGCGCCGCCAGCCACACATTCTCCGTCCAGAGCCCGACGATCCCCTCCAGGCTGTCGTCGGCCTCGTTCAGGAAGCAGGAGATCGGCAGGCCGCGCTTCGTGCCGCCGTTGGAGAGCACGGGCGTCGCCGGCATGAACCAGAGCTTCGAGATGTAGTCGTAGAGCCGCTGGGCGTGCGCGCTGTCGTCGGCGAAATGCCCAGCGACGCGGGCGAACAGGTCCTGGTAGGACTCGCCCGGCATCAGGTAGCGGTCTTCCAGCGTCTCCCTGCCGAAGCGGGTCAGCAGCCCGTCGCGGCCGCGGTCCAGCACGACGCGGATGCCGCGCTCGTTCTGATAGACCTCGTGAGCATGCAGGCCGCGCAGCAGCGGCGCCGCGTCCCCCGCCGCGCCGTCCCGGAGCTCCAATGCGCCTGCGCCGTCCATATCCCGCCTCCACACACAACCAGTACGCGGTTTTTGGCCAATACCCACAACATCTTGCGTATCGCCGCCACGACGGCCGAAACTTCAGCATAACGGAAAGGCGGCCCGGATGCACACGGAAAAGTGATGAGCCGCCCCGGCCGGGACGCTGGCGCCGGCCTCAGCCGGGCTGTAATTTGGCGCCGGGCGCCTCGGGAAGAGGGGATTCCGGGAGATGCGAATTCTGGGATTTGCCGCTGCGGCAGCACTGTTTGCGGGCATCGCCGCGCCGGCGGCAGCGGCCGATGCCGACGGCGCGAAGCTCTTCAAGCAGAAATGCACGGTCTGCCACCGCCTCGACGAGACCGGCAAGAAGAAGGTCGGCCCGAACCTCTGGGGCGTGGTCGGCCGGCCCGTCGCCTCGGCGCCGGGCTTCAAATATTCGAAGGCGCTCGCCAGGCACAGGGGCAAGACCTGGACCGAGGAAAATCTCGACGCCTGGCTGACGAAGCCGAGGGCGTTCGCAAAGGGCACGCGCATGGCGTTTCCGGGCTTCAGGAAGGCCGGACAGCGCGCGGCCGTCATCGCTTATCTGAGGAGTGCGGTTGAATGAGGGCATTGCTGGCGGGAGTCATGGCGCTCGCCTGCGTCTCCGGGGCGCAGGCCGCGGCGCCGGAGCGCGTCCGCATCGCGGGCGAGGTCATCGACACCTGGTGCTACATCACCGAGATCATGTTCGCCGAGGGCACGGCGCATCATCAATGCGCGGTCTGGTGCGCGGTCGGCGGCATTCCCGTCTCCATCAAGGGCGATGACGGGACGGTCTACATGGTGCTCCGCATCGAGGACGAGGACCCGGTGGACAATCCGCGCGTCATCGACATCCAGTCCCACCAGGTCACGGTGGACGGCGACCTCTACAGGCGCGACGGCGTCAACTACCTGATCGTGACCCAGGTCGCCGAGGACGGCGGCGTCGTCAACCTGACCCATGAAGAATACGGCATCATGCCGTTCGGGGAGTGAGCGCCATGCGTATCCTGTCCGCTCTCGCGGGCCTTCTGCTGATCTCCGGGTCCGCCTTCGCCGCCGACGAATGGGGCATCGAGCACGAGGAGAAGGCGCGGCTGACCGTGACCGTCGTCGATATCGCCTGCGTGCTCACGGGCGACTGCCCGGAGAACTGCGGCGGCGGCAAGCGCCAGCTGGGCCTGCTCACCGAGGAAGGCCGGCTCATTCCGGCCGCGAAGAATTTCGATCCCTTCGCCGGCACGCAGGCCGACCTCGTGCCCTTCTGCGGCAAGAAGACG
>JAJECZ010000482.1 GCA_022821735.1 Alphaproteobacteria bacterium
GGCGGAGGAAGTCGAACGGCATGACCGCGCCGGCCTCGCCGGTTGCGAGCGCGCGCGTCAGGCACATATGCGCGGCGAAGCCCGAGCCCGCGAGCAGCGCGATCCAGGGCAGCGCTTCCGGCGTCGGCGTTGTCCACACGAATGCCGTCGGGACGGCGGAGAAGACGAGCAGCAGCGCATTCACGGTGAACACCATGCGCGTCGGGGATTCCGTGTCCGCCATCGCCTTCACGCAGATATTGCTGACCGCGTAGCAGAGCGCTGCGCCGAGCAGCATGGCCGTTGGCAGGCCGACCGCCACGAAGCCCGGCCGCACGATCACCAGCACCCCGGCGAAGCCCGCGAGCGTCGCCAGCCAGCGGCGGATGCCGGGGCGCTCGGCGAAGAGCAGCATCGCCAGCAGGATCGTGAACAGCGGATAGGCCGACTGGATCGCCACCGCATCGGCCAGCGGCACGACGCCGATCGCATGGAACCACATCGTCATGGCGGCGAAGGTGCTGACGCCGCGCAGCAGGTTGGGCCAGGGCCGCCGGATGCGCACCGCGTCCCGGCCGGCCCGTACCGCCCAGGGGACCAGCAGCGCCATGGTGAAGAGGCAGCGGAAGAACAGGATTTCCGGCGTCGGCAGGCTCGCCGACAGTTCGCGTACGCAGACGACGAGCAGGCTGAAGGACGCTGCGGCGCCGATCATCCAGGCAACGGCGCGGAGGTTGCGTTGCGGCGCCATCGGGGTGGACCGTCCGGCTGCTCAGTGCCGGCCCAGAGTACCGCTTTCGCGCAGTGAGGCGATCCGGGCGTCGTCGTATCCGAGGCTGCGCAGCACCGCCTCGGTGTCGTTGCCGTGGAGCGGCGGCGGCGCGGAGTCGATGCTGACAGGCGTGTCGCTGAAATGGATGGGGGAGCCCAGTATCCGGATCGGCCCGGCGGAGGGGTGTTCGATGGTTCGCACCATACCGCGATGGCCGACCTCCTCCGATTCGAGCGCCTCCGCGACCGTCCGCACGGGTCCGGCGGGCAGGTGGCGCATCTTCGACAGCCAGTACTCCCGGGATTCGGAGCCGAAGATGTCGTTCAGGAGCGCGAACAGTTCCGGCCGGTGCGCAAGCCGTGCGGCCGGGGAAGCGAAGCGGGGATCCTCCGGCAGATCCGGCCGGTTCAGCACGTCCCGGCACAGCTGGCCGAACAGCCGGTCGGTGCCCAGCGCCATGTAGAGCGGGCCGTCGGCCGCCTGGAACAGGTTTGTCGGCGTCGAGGTGATATGGCTGTTGCCGGTGCGCGGCGGCGGCTCGCCGCTGCAAAGATAGTAGAGGCCCGCATTGCCGAGCGCGGCCACGGCGACATCGGCCAGCGCAAGCTCGATATACTGGCCCCGGCCCGTATCCCGGCGTGCGAGCAGGGCGGCATTGACGGAGGCGGCGGCATAGAGCGCGGTCATCGTGTCGATGAGCGAGAGCGGATGGCGCATGGGCCGCCCGTCCGGCTCGCCCGTCAGCGACATCATGCCGAATTCGGCCTGCAACACCGGGTCGAAGCCGGGGCGGTCCGCCATCGGCCCTTCCTGTCCGTAGGCCGAGACGGAGAGATAGACCAGCCGCGGGAAGCGTTCGGCGAGGGAGGCGTAATCGAGGCCGAAGCGCTTCATCACGCCCACGCGGAAGTTCTCGACGACGACGTCGGCATCAGCCAGCAGGTCGAATACGACTTCCTTGCCTTCCGGTGTGCGGACATCGAGGGCGAGACTCTTCTTGTTGCGGTTGTAGGCGAGGAAGAAATGGCTTTCCCCCGCCACGCCGGGCTCCGCCATGCGCCGCGTGTCGTCGCCGGTCGCCGGGTTCTCGATCTTGACGACCTCGGCGCCCATGTCGGCGAGGACCTGCGTGCAGAGCGGCCCTGCGATGATGCGCGAGAAATCCACCACCTTGACGCCCTGAAGCGGGGGCGCGCCCGATTGCGGCATTGGCATGTCGTGTCCGTCCATGTTCCGGGGAGGCCCGCAGGCGGGGAATCAACCGAAGTCGTTGTCGTGCCGGTCCAGATAGCCGGTGATGCGATGGAGCGCCGTCTCGAGCTGCTCGCCCGACCGCGCGAAGCAGAGGCGGAAGTTCTCCTCATTGCCGGGGCCGAAGGTGAAGCCGGGCGCCGTGCCGACATCCTCCTCCGCCAGCAGGCCCTGCGAGAAGTCCATGCTGGACCGCAGCCCCCGGACGCGCGGAAAGGCGTAGAACGCGCCTTCCGGCATCTGCAGCTCGATGCGGGGGTGGGGCGCCAGGATCTTCATCACCGAATCCCGCCCCGCCCGGTAGCGCTCGCGCAACTCCCGCACCAGCGGCTCGCCCTGCTCCAGCGCGGCGATGCCGGCACTCTGCACGACGGGCGGCGCACCGGTGTTCGCGCATTCCGAATAGGCCGCCATCTGCTCGCGGTAACCGGAGGGCACCACCATCCAGCCGAGCCGCCAGCCGGTCATCGCGAACGCCTTGGAGAAGCCGTTGACGACGACCAGCGGGTCGCCGGGCGCGGCGGTCTGCAGGAAGGAGGGCGCAACATCCCCGTCGAATATGTTCCGGTGATAGACCTCGTCCGCGAGGATGACGATGCCGCGCTCGCGGCAGAAGTCGAGCAGGCGGCGCTGTTCGGAGGCCGGCATGACCCATCCGGTCGGGTTGCAGGGCGTGTTGACGAAGAGCGCGCGCGTGTTCGGCCGGGCCGCCTCGAACACGTCCTCCAGATGTAGCTTCCAGCCGTCCGGGTCCAGCCGCTGGCGCACGAAGTCGAACTCGGCCCCGGTCATCTGGAAGGCGCGGTCGATATTCGGCCAGTTGGGGCTCACGATCAGCGCGTGGTCGCCCGCGCCCGCGGCCATGCGCGCCGCCATGAAGATGCCGAGCATGGTCGAGCCGGGCACGACGATGCGGTCCGGGTCGAGGTCGAGGTCGTAGAGGCGGTCGAGATAGGCCTTGATGGCCGCCAGCAGCTCCGCGCGGCCGCTGGGGTGGTTGTAGAAGGTGAGGCCGTCGTCGATGGCCTGCTTCGCCGCCTCGCGGATGAAGGCGGGCGTGACGAGGTCGCCCTCCCCGAACCAGAGGGGGATGACGTTCGGATCGTTGATCCGGGGCAGGGCCACACCCGTGATCCCGTTCTGCTCGAGCGTTTCGAATTCCTGTCGGAACAAGGCTGCTTTCCCGTTTCCGCGATGGGGCAACATAGCGGCAATCGCGCTTGCGTCCCACGCCTCGCGTCCGGTGCGCCAACCGTGGCATATTGGGGCGGGGGGAGGACCGGCGATGTTGCAGCAGGCGATCGACTTGCGCGAGGAGGGCGAGGCGCTGCACGCCTTCCTGGCGGGGCTGGACGAGGCGGACTGGGCGCAGCCGACGCCCTTCAAGGGTTGGACGGTCAACGCCGTCATGCAGCATCTCCACTTCGGCGACTGGATGGCATCGGTCTCGCTGGAGGACCCGGCGCGCTTCGCGCGGGTCGTCGAAGCGCGCCGGGCGGCGCGGGAGCGCGGCAATGCGTCTCCCGACGAGGGCGAGGGCGCTCCGGAAAAGCGCGAAGGCCGGGCGCTGCTGGACCGGTGGTGGGACCGCCTCTCGCGCCTCTGCGACCTGATGGAGGGGGAAGACCCCGACCGCCGCGTCGCCTGGGTCGGCCCCGATATGGGGCTGCGCTCCTTCGCCACGGCCCGCCAGATGGAGACCTGGGCGCACGGGCAGGACATCTACGACCTGCTGCAGGCGCCGCGCGAGCATTTCGACCGGCTGGCGAATATCTGTGTTCTCGGCTGCCAGACCTTCGGCTGGACCTTCCGCAATCGCGGCCTGGAGCCGCCGGCGCCCGTGCCCCATGTCCGGCTGACGCTCCCCTCCGGCGCGCTCTGGCAGCGGGGCGCGGAGAGCAAGACGGACCGGGTGGAGGGCACGGCGCTCGATTTCTGCCGCGTTGTGACGCAGGGCCGCAATATCGCCGATGTCGACCTTGAGGTCGTTGGCGAGCCGGCGCGGGCCTGGATGGCGATCGCGCAATGCTTCGCCGGTCCGCCCAACGACCCGCCGGCGCCCGGCGCGCGGGCCTGGGAGCGGCGCTCGTGAAATTCGGCGTCCTGCAATTCTTCTCCTGGCCCGGCCGGCGCGCGGCTCTGACCGAGGTGTACCGCCGCGCCATGGACCGCATCTGCATCATGGACGAGACCGGCTACGACGCCGTCTGGCTGGCGGAGCACCATTTCACGGATTACAGCGTCTGCCCGTCGGTCCACATGATCGGCGTGCAGGTGGCGGAGCGCACCAGCCGGCTGCGCATCGGCACGGCGGTTTCGCTCGCTCCCTTCTACCATCCGCTGCGGCTCGCCGAGGAAGTGGCGCTGCTCGACCAGCTCTCCGGCGGGCGGGTGAACTGGGGCGCGGGCCGGGGCTTCGACCCGGACGAATTCCGCACCTTCGGCGTGCCCATGGCGGAAAGCCGGGCGCGGTTCCAGGAAGCGGTCGAGATCGTGCTGGCCGCATGGCGGAACGAGCGGCTGGACTGGGACGGCGAATACTGGTCCTTCGAGAATGTGGAGGTGTTGCCGAAGCCGGCGCAGCAGCCGCATCCGCCGGTCTGGGCGGCCTGCGGCTCCCCCGACGCCGCCGCCTGGGCCGGCAGGGCGGGGCTGGCGCCGCTGCTCGGCCCCCATGCGACCTTCGACGGGCTGAACGGCATCCGGGACACATGGCGCCGCGCGCGCGACGGCGCCGGCCATCCCGCGTCCGGCCAGGACATCCCGACCGCGCGCCTGCTTGCCGTAGCCGACAGCGACGCGGAGGCTGCTGAAATCGTGCGCCGGGGCGCCGCCTGGATCGTCGCCACCTACAAGAACGAGTCCAAGGGCACGGCCAACCCGACCGAGCAGGTAAGGGCCGACGGCACCGTCAAGACGGTCGATCCGGTGGAACGGTATCTGGACGACGTCGCCATCTGGGGCTCGCCCGCCCGCGTCTCGGACCAGCTTTGCCGCCTGAGCGAGGAGATCGACTTGCACTACCTGATGTGCGCGCCGCTCAGCCATTCCTCCTTCCTCGGTTTCACCGAGAAGGTGCTGCCGAAATTCCTTTAGCGCGGTGTCCGGGCGTTTTGAAACGGAGCGGCGGGCGCTACTCGGGGTGAGGGAAGAGCCTGTTCTGAGCTTGTCGAAGGGGTCGGGACCGGGGCTCCGGAGACTCCCTGATCCCGAGCAGCGGCGAACCCGCGTATCGAAGGACGGCTGGACCTCGGTTTCAGCAAGGGGTCT
>JAJECZ010000313.1 GCA_022821735.1 Alphaproteobacteria bacterium
GCGCCATCTCCCAGATGTTGACATTCGGGTTGAGCCGCCGGCCCATCCCCTCCGCCATCAGCATGGTCTTCTGTAACAACAGCAATTGCGGCTGGGTCTCCATCCGGAACTGCGCCGTTACGCGGAACAGCTGACGAAGCAGGCGGGCGACGGAAATCTCGTTCAGCGGCCGTTCCAGGATCGGCTCGCCGATAGAGCGCGCCGCCTGGGCGAAGAGCGCCTGCGACTGGTCGGCGGGGACGTAACCGGCGCGGAAATGCACGGCCGCCACCCGCTCATAGTCGCGGGACAGGAAGCCCAGCAGCATTTCCGCCAGATATTCGCGCGTCGGCCGGTCGAGCCGGCCCATGATGCCGAAATCGACCGGCACGATGGCGCCGTCGGAAGCGACGAAGATGTTGCCGGCATGCATGTCGGCATGGAAAAAGCCGTCGCGGAAGACCTGCTTGAAGAACACTTCCGCGGCGGTCGCCATGATGGCGTCCGGGTCGTGCCCGGCGGCCCGGAGCGCGTCCACCTCGTCCACGGGCAGGCCCTCCACCCGCTCCAGGGTCAGCACGCGGCGAGCGGTGCGCCGCCAGTCCACCGACGGGACCCTGAAATGCTCCTCGTCGCTGAAATTCCCCGCAAGCTCCGTCGCGGCGGCGGCCTCGAGCCGGAGGTCCATTTCGATACGGACGCTCTCGGCGAAGGTCTGCACGACATCGACGGGGTGAAGCCGCCTCGAGAACGGCGCCAGGCGCTCCAGCCAGCGCGCGACCCAGAGGAACAGGTGCAGGTCGTTGGCGACGGCCTGCTCGATCCCCGGACGCAATATCTTGACGGCCACCGGAGCGCCCTCCGGCGTCCTGGCGAGATGGACCTGCGCGATCGAGGCGGCCGCCGCGGCTTCGGTGTCGAAATCCGAGAACAGCTCGCCGAGCGGCATCTCGAACTGCTCCTCGATGCTCTTGCGCATGGTCTCGAACGGCAGCGCCGGGAGATGGTCCTGGAGGTCGGCGAGGTCGTCGGCCACTTCCTCGCCCAGCAGGTCGGCGCGGGTCGACAGCGCCTGGCCGAACTTGACGAAGGTGGGACCAAGGGCCTGCAGGGCGGCGGCGAGCCGCTCGCCCCGGCGGCGCTCCGGGCGCCTCCGGCTGACCAGGCGGGCGAGCATGGCCGGCGTCTCCAGCCCCTGCGCGAGTTCGAGCGGCCAGAGCGCGTCGTGGCGGGCGAGCGTCCAGCCGATCCGTCCGAGGCGCAGGACGTGGCGCGCGAAGTCAAGCACGTCAGAGGCGCCAGCCGCGATGCAGCGCGACGACGCCGCCCGAGAGGATGCTCCAGCGCACCTGCCCGAAGCCGCAGGCGCGCATGGACGTCGCGAGCGTCTCCCGGTCGGGGAACCGGGCGATGCTCTCGACCAGGTAGCGGTAGGCGTCCGCGTCGCCGGCCACCAGCGCGCCGAGGCGCGGCAGCACGCCGAAGGCGTAGCGCTCATAGACGGCCCTGAGCGCCGGCGCCGCCACCTGGGAGAACTCCATGCAGAAGAACCGCCCGCCCGGTTTCAGCACCCGGCGCATCTCCGAGAGCGCTCTTTCGCGGCCGGTAACATTGCGCAGGCCGAAGGCGATGGTCACCGCGTCCTGGCTCATGTCCGGGAAGGGCAGCGCCTCGGCGTCGGCCACGGCCCAGCCGACCTCCATGCAGCCCCGGTCGAGCGCCCGGTCGCGTCCGGCGGACGCCATGTCCTCGTTGATATCGACGACGACCGCGCGCGCCCCTTCGGCCGCGGCGGCAACCGCGATGTCCCCGGTGCCGCCCGCCACGTCGAGCAGCGCCATCCCGGGCCGCGGGCGGAGCGCGCGGACCAGCGCCGCCTTCCAGAGCCGGTGGACACCGAAACTCATCAGGTCGTTCATCAGGTCGTAGCGCGGCGCGACGCTGTCGAACACACCGCGCACGAGCCGGGCCTTGTCCCCCCTCGGCACGTCCCGAAAGCCGAAATCGACCGACTCGTCCCCAGCCCCGCTCATGGCCCGGAGCATAGTGCAGCCCTACCGGGTCCGATAGGGCGAAGGCCGGTGCTCCGGGGCGTTTCCACCGGCGCCCGAAACGCACTAGCCTTGCCGCCCATGCCCGAATTGCCCGAAGTCGAGACTGTGATGCGGGGGCTGGCGAAGGCGCTTTCCGGCCGGCGGCTCGCGCGCGTCGAGCAGCGCCGCGCCGACCTGCGCTTTCCCCTGCCGGAGCGCTTCGCGGCGCGGTTGCAGGGCCGGCGCATCGAGGGCTTCGACCGGCGCGCGAAATACATCCTCGCGGCGCTGGACGACGGCGCGACATGGCTCTCCCATCTCGGCATGTCCGGGCGGATGATGCTGGGCGAGGGCCCGGTGCCTGAGCCCGGGCGGCACGACCACCTGATCGTCGAGACCGACGACGGGCAGCACCTGATCTACAGCGACGCGCGGCGCTTCGGCTTCATGGACCTGATCGCGGCCGGCGGGCTGGCGGACCATCCCCGGCTCGCCGGCCTCGGCATCGAGCCGCTCGGGCCGGAACTCACCGGCCGCCGGCTGCGGGCGCTGTTCGCCGGCCGGCGCGCGCCGCTCAAGGCCGCCCTGCTCGACCAGCGGCGCATAGCCGGGCTCGGCAACATCTATGTCTGCGAGGCGCTGAACCGGGCGCGGCTCCACCCCGACCGGCCTTCCGGCGCGCTCTCGGCGACCGAGGCGCGCGCGCTCGCCAAGGCCGTCCGCGGGACGCTGGAGGAGGCGGTCGCGGCCGGCGGCTCCTCGCTGCGCGACTATGTGCAGGCGTCGGGCGAACTCGGCTATTTCCAGCACAACTGGCGGGTCTACGGGCGCGAGGGCAGCCCCTGCCCCTGCGGGCGCAAGGGCGCCACCGTCCGGCGCAGCGTCCAGTCGGGCCGGTCCACCTTCTTCTGCCCGGTCTGCCAGAAATAGCCCGGCGGGCCCCGAGACCGTGA
>JAJECZ010000330.1 GCA_022821735.1 Alphaproteobacteria bacterium
GACCGATGGGCAGGCCGCCGAGCGCCAGCGAGTCCGCCGACGGCATCAGCTTGCCCCAGACGCAATAGCCGCCCTCCCCGTCCAGCACCTCGCCGGCCTTCAGGTCGCGCTTGGCCGTGGCAACGACATCGCCGGCCCAGCCCTCCGCATGGCCGGTCGACTCGCCGCGCAACGCCGCCGTCGCCACCGACACGCCGAGTTCCAGCCCGATCAGGTGCGAAGGCCGCCAGAGCGCTGCATATTCGCCGCTCTCGTCCGTTGAGACGTGGTACTCGGCGAAGCAGCGCTGCACATACTCGTCCGCCCCGGCGAAGGTGACATAGACACCCTGGCGCAGGTTGTGCGGCACCTCCTGCCCGTTCGCGCCGAAGCAGGAGATCACCTCCACATAGCCGCCGCGGCCTTCCAGCGTGCCGCCGTCGGCCTCGGGTTTCAGCAGGTCGGCGAGCTCGTAAACGGAGGCGGGGCGGAAGGAGAGGCCCTTGCGCGGCACGCCCAGCCCGGTGGCGTTGGCGACGGCCGCCATCTCGATCCCGGACTTGGTGCCGTCCACGAAGGAGTTGAACATCTGCGCGTTCATACCGCCGAGCGCCGCCCGTTCGGCGTCGAGGCCGTAATACTCCCACACGGTCTCCGGCGTGGACTGGTGGTAATGCGCCATGTGCTTGGTGCCCTTGCCGGCCGCCACGACCTCGAGCCCGCAGGTGCGCGCCCAGTCCACCATCTCGTAGATCAGCGCCGGCTGGTCGCCATAGGCCATGGCGCAGGCCACGCCCGCCTCCTCCGCCTTGCGCGCGAGCAGGGGCCCGGCGAGCACGTCCGCCTCGACATTCACCATGACGATATGCCGCCCGGCCTCGAAGCAGGCGAGCGCATGGCGGATGCCCGCGGCCGGGTTACCGGTCGCCTCCACAATCACCTCGACGCCGTCGGTTTCGATAAGCGCCCGGGCGTCCTCGATGAGGAATGTCGTGCCGTCCCTGAAGGCTTCGGCGAAGGACGCGGCGCCGTAGCGCTCCGCCGGCCAGTTGATGCGCGCCAGTTGCGAGCGCGCCCGTTCCGGGTCCAGGTCGGCCACGCCGACGACATGCATGCCCGTCGTCCGCCCGGCCTGGGAGAGGAACATGGCCCCGAACTTGCCGCAGCCGATGACGCCGACCCGCACGGGCCTTCCCTCGGCGGCCCGCGCCGCCAGCATTCTCGACAGGTTCATTACCGCCTCCCCGCTGCGCCGCCCATGTAGCTAGACGAGGAGCCGGACAGCATCAAGACAGGCTTTCGAGGCCGGCGCTTTCGCGCCGCCGCCGCAGGCGCTAGGTTCCGCGCCTGCCCTTCGTCTCCCGAGGAGTCCCGCTGCCATGCCGCAATCCGGAGGCGCGCTCGCCGGCTATCGCGTAATCGACTGCACGCGGGTGCTCGGCGGCCCCTACTGCACCATGATCCTCGCCGACCACGGCGCCGAGGTCATCAAGGTCGAGCCGCCGCAGGGCGACGAGACGCGGGACTGGGGGCCGCCTTTCCGCGCCGACGGCGAAGCCGCCTATTACCAGGGCGTCAACCGCAACAAGCGCTCCATCGGCCTCGACCTTTCCAGGGACGAGGGCAAGGCGGTGCTGATGCGCCTGCTGGAGGGCGCGGACGTCATCGCCGAGAACTTCAAGCCCGGCACGCTGGAGAAATGGGGCCTCGGCTACGAGGAGGTGCTGAGCCGGCGCTTCCCCAGGCTGGTGCATTGCCGGATCACCGGCTTCGGCGCCGACGGGCCGCTCGGCGGCTTCCCCGGCTACGACGCGGTGATCCAGGCGATGTCCGGCATGATGAGCGTCAACGGTTCGCCCGAAAGCGGCCCCGTGCGCGTCGGCACGCCGATGGTGGACATGGGCACCGGCCTGAATGCCGTCATCGCCATCCTCATGGCGCTGCTCGAACGCGAGCGGTCCGGGCGCGGCCAGTTCCTCGACCTAACCCTCTACGACTGCGCCGTCGCCCTGCTGCACCCTCAGGCGCCGAACTGGCTCATGTCCGGCAGGGCGCCGGCGATCACCGGCAATGCGCACCCCAACATCTACCCCTATGACGCCTTCCGCACGCGCGACAAGCAGGCCTTCCTCGCCATCGGCAACAACGGCCAGTGGGCGCGCTTCTGCGCCGCCATCGGCGCGGGCGAGTTCGCGGAGGATGCGCGCTTTGCGGACAATGCCGCCCGCTCGCGCAACCGCGCCGAGCTGAAGCCGCTGCTGGAGGCGAAGCTCGCGGAATTCGAGTGCGACGCGCTCTGCGAGACGCTGCTGCGCCAGGGCGTGCCGGCCGGGCCGGTCAACGCCATTCCCGAGGTCTTCACCCACCCGCACACGCTGCACCGGGGCATGCGCGCCTCGGTCGAGGGCGACGAATGGGAGGCGCCCGGCATCGCCGCCAAGCTCTCGCGCACACCCGGCAGCGTGCGCGCCGCCCCGCCCTTCTTCGGCAACGCCACCCGCGAGGTGCTGGCCGAAGCCGGCTACGCCCAGGGCGAAGCCGAAGCTCTCATCGAAAGCGGAGTCGCGCTTACAGAGCGGCGGGGTTAGCCCGGCGTTCGAGCATGTTCTCTAATTGCGCCAGACGTCCCGCCATGCCGCGAACTCGGACGGCCTGACCCGGTAGCGCGCGAAATTGCCGTCATGCAGGCTAAGGAGCTCGCGCTCCGCGATCTCGCAAAAGCGTCCGCGTTCCGGCTCTTCAATATGTTGCGCGGTCCATGTCTCGACATGGGCGTTGGCCTGCATCTTGTCCATGCAGCCGCGGATGACGGCCCCGACGACTTCATGCAGGGCCGCCCGGTGCCTGAGCCGAAATGGGTCGGGCTCGCCCAGCGACTGGCGTACCGCAGCGTAGCGGGCGGCCGAGCGCTGGTACGCCCACAGGAACACGTCGCGAAGCAGTTCCGTGCGCCTCAGCTCGTAAACGCCGAGCACCGCCTCCGTGTAGAGGTCCCGCGGCACGTCCTCGAAGGACAGGGGCGACAGGTTGGCCCTGATGAGCGGAATGTTCGCCGCGAGGCGAGACACCCGCTTGTTGACGTCGTCGAACGCCTGCAAATACGGGAAGTGAACCATCGCGAAGAAGGCCTGCTCGAAGGGGTCTTCAATGGCCGCCGCCGTGGCGAGAAACCGGTCGAAACACTCCTCGACAAGCTGCGGCGCTTCCAGCGGGTGGAAGACGGAGCCGTGGATGCCCACGCCGAACCGCCGCAGACGGCCGGGGGCGTCCGGGTCGGGCAGCAGGTTGTCCGCAAGCGCCGCATGCAGGTTCAGGACCGTGTAGCGGTCGAAGCCGATATCCTCCGCCGCCTCGACGAGAAACTCTATGGCGCTCTTGTGGTTCAGGATCATCTGCGCGTCGCGCCGGTCCTTCCCCTCCGCCGCCTCGCCGACCTCGATGAGGCGCAGGGTGTCGAGCAGCGAATAGGTATTGCCCTCAAGGCGGCTGGAGTTCCAGGACAGGTCGATCAGCAGCCGGTTCAGTATCTGCTTGGCGTAGGTGCCCGCCGGCTGTTCCGCGATGCCCGCCCGGCCGATTTCCCGAAGCCGCGCCCGGTCTTCCCGCGAGAGGTAGAAGCTGTCATTGGGCCGGTACGAGAACAGGAACTCCGGGTCGTAGCCGACCGGCTGGCGGGCCGTCACCGGGCGCCGTACATATTCCAAGATTTCCGCGCCCGCCTCGGAAAGCGGTTGAGCTTCTGCTGCGGGTTTCTCCGGAACGGCGCCTACGAACGGCCGCTTCGGCTCCGCAAAAACAAGAAAGTCCGGCAGCTCGGACAGCATCACTCCCGGAACCCGGTAACGCGCCCAGCGGCCCGAGCCCTCCATGACGAGGCGTCCACTGTCGACGAGGGTCCTGAGGCGGTATTGCAGGGTCCGGCGCGGCGGCGCAGCCTCCAGCGCCCCGGCGATGTCCGGCAGGGCCGCGCCCTCGGGACGGCTGCGCACAACCCGCTCTATCGCCTGTAGATTCTCTTCCCGAGTGCGCCCTTGCATCTTGCCGCTCCGGTTTGCGCGCATTGCCCTACGCGCAAACTAAACCGGATAAACGCAATCTGCAACCCTATGCGCAATATGCATTGCGCCTATGGCTGTACGCGCAACCCCGGTCCCTAGCACTCCACCGGCGGCGGAACTAGCCCGGCGGCCGGGTCGTGACCCAGGTCATGCGGGCGTCGTAGTCCTGCTCGAAGGCCTCGATCTCGCCGAGGTACTGCATGGTGAAGTCGATGTCGTCGAGCCCCTGCAGCACCTTGTTCTTCTGGAACGGGTCGATCTCGAAGCTCCAGGTGGACTGGTCGGGCGCGGTAACGGTCTGGCTCTCCAGATCGACCGTGATCTCCCCGCCCGGCCCCTCATGCAGCATCTCGCGCAGCCGCCGGCAGGTCTCGTCGGCCAGGCGGATCGGCAGGAAGCCGTTCTTCAGCGAGTTGTTGTAGAAGATGTCGCCGAAGGAGGGCGCGATGACCGCCCTGAAGCCGGCAGCGGCGAGCGCCGTCACCGCGTTCTCGCGCGAGGAGCCGCAGCCGAAATTGCGGTCGGCGACCAGCACCTGCGCCCCCCGGAAGCCCTCCCGGTTCATCACGAAATCCGGCTTCTCGTTGCCGTCCGCATCGAAGCGCAGGTCGTGGAAGAGATAGGTGCCGTAGCGCTCGTCCAGCGGGCGGCTGAGGAAGCGCGCCGGGATCACTTGGTCCGTATCGACATTCAGCATGTCGAGCGGCGCGGCGACGGCGGAAAAGGTCTTGAAGGGTTCCATCTGCCTCGTCCTTCGCTCAGCCGAATTCGCGCACGTCTGCGAAGCGGCCGCTGACCGCCGCCGCGGCCGCCATGGCCGGGCTTACCAGATGGGTGCGCACGCCCGGCCCCTGCCGCCCGCGGAAATTGCGGTTGGAGGTGGACGCGGTGCGCTCGCCGGGGCGCGCAATGTCGCCGTTCATGCCGACGCACATCGAGCAGGCGCTTTCCCGCCACTCGAAGCCCGCCTCGGTGAAGATGCGGTCGAGACCCTCTTCCTCCGCCTGCTTCTTGATGAGGCCGGAACCGGGGGAGACGAAGGCGTGGCCGACCCTGATCCGGCGCCCCTCCACCACCTTCGCGGCGGCGCGCAAATCCTCGATGCGGCTGTTGGTGCAGGACCCGATGAACACCCGGTCCACTTCGATGTCGGTGATCGCCTGCCCGGCGGCGAGGCCCATATAGTCGATGGCGCCTTCGAGCGCGGCGCGGCGTTCCTCGTCCGGCTCGTCCGACGGGTCCGGCACCCGGTCCGTCACCGCAACGGCGTTCTCCGGGCTGGTGCCCCAGGTCACCATCGGCGCGAGCGCGGCCCCGTCCAGCGCCTCCTCGCGGTCGAAGGCGGCGCCGGGGTCCGACGGCAGGCCCCGCCAGTGGGCGACGGCCTTGTCCCATTCGGCGCCGGCGGGCGCGAAGGGACGGCCCTTCAGGTAGTCGAAGGTCTTGTCGTCCGGCGCGATCATGCCGCAGCGCGCGCCCGCCTCGATAGACATGTTGCAGACCGTGAGCCGCTCCTCCATCGAGAAGGCGCGGATGAGCGAGCCGGCATATTCCACTGCATAGCCCGTGCCGCCGACCGCCCCGATATGGGCGATGATGGCGAGGACCGCGTCCTTGCCGGTCACGCCG
>JAJECZ010000348.1 GCA_022821735.1 Alphaproteobacteria bacterium
GGGGACCTCCGCAGGCTCGGGTTGAAGGGCAAGGGCGGCTTTTAGGGTTCAGGCGCCGGGCAAGTCAAGCGGCGCGGGCCTTTTTGCGGTGCAGCAATCCGCCGCGCCGGATCAGGCGCGCTCGGCTCCCGGCAGGCTCTCCGGCCAGATGGCGGCGGGTCCCGTGCCGGGCCAACCGATCGGGCCGCCGGCCTTCATGGCGGAGTCCACGGGCGCGATGCGCTTGTCCCAGAGCGCGGCGATGATCCGCCGGCCGGTGAAGCCGTCTGAAATCTCCGAGGCGAGGAAGCGGATCGGCGGGGCCATGACCGCGGGGGAGAGCAGGGCGCTCCTGTCGGGCGCGCTCTCCTCCGTCACCATCGGCGTGTCGGTCGGGCCGCCGGGCGTGAGCACATTCACGGTGATGCCGCTGCCTTCCAGTTCGCCCGCGAACTGGGACGACATCGCCTCGAGCGCGGCCTTCGACGCGCCATAGGGGAAGAACTGCGGCCTGAGCATGGTCGAGAGCGACGTCGTGACATTAACGATCCGGCCCCAGCCGCGCTCCTGCATGAAGGGCGCGGCGGCGCGCATGAAGACGAAGGGTGCGGTGGCATGGACCGCGATGAAGCACTGCCAGTCCTCCACGGAAACTTCGCTGAACGCGGCGAGCGGGCGCAGATGGTAGTCGGGGCGCAGCGTACTCATGCCGATGCCGGCATTGTTCACCAGCATGTCGAGGCGCCCGAAATGCTCCGCCGCGCGCCCGGCGGCTTCGGCGCAGGCCTCCTCGTCGGTGAGATCGAGCGCCAGCGGCAATACCACGCCGTCGCCGTGTTTCTGCCAAAGACGGTTCGTCAGCGCCTGGAGGCGCTCCTCGTCGATATCCACCAGCGCCAGCCGGTGCCCGTCGCCGGCAAGCGCCTCCGCCATGGCCGCGCCGAGGCCGCCGGCCGCGCCGGTCAGCAGGGCGGCCTTGGCGAAAGACGGGTTCACTCGGGCCGCTCCCCGAACGAGATCGTGCGCAGCATGATCCGGCGTTCCGTCGGCGCATAGTCGCCGGCGCCCCGGTGCATGGTGGCGCGTTCGTCCCACATCACCACGTCGCCGTGGCTCCAGCGGTGGTGGTACACGAACTCGTCCCGCGTGGCGTGGTCGAGCAGGCCGTTCAGCAGCGTTTCGCCTTCCTCGCCGTCGATTTCCACGAAGCCGAATGTGTGGATGTCGTTCACATAGAGCATCTTGCGCCCGCTCTCCGGGTGCGTGCGCACGACCGGGTGATGGACCTCGGGCAGCGTCCCCTTCTGGTAGTCCTTCAGCGGGACGGTCTCGTTGCCGCCGCGGCCGGCGGCGTAGAGGTGGCGCCCGGTCAGGCCCCGGATGCGCTCCCGCGTCTCGTCGGGCAGCGTCTCATAGGCCTGGATCATGTTGCAGAACAGGGTGCCGCCGCCCTCGGACGGGATCTCCTTGGCGTGCAGGATCGCCACGGCGGGCGGGTGTTCCTCGAAGGTGCCGTCCGAATGCCAGCTCGTTGCGCGCTTGTAGCCCACCTCGTCGACCGAGCCGTCCTTCTTCACGTTTGTGAGCCAGGAGACCTCCGGCACTTCCTCGTGGCGGTAGTCCACCAGCACATGGAGCTGCAGCG
Organism: Alphaproteobacteria bacterium; assembly: GCA_022821735.1. Lineage (GTDB taxonomy): Bacteria > Pseudomonadota > Alphaproteobacteria > Bin95 > Bin95 > Bin95. Next base: position 1,625 of record JAJECZ010000348.1, read on the forward strand.
GCCCGAACCGCCGGCCGAGCGCCGCCAGGCTGTGCGCGTCGAGGTCCTGGTCCCGGAAGACAAGAACCGGGTTCTGCCAGAAATGCTCCTTGATCTCGTCGAAAACCTCGTCGGCAATCGGCTTCGAGAGATCGACTCCGGTCACTTCGAGGCCCAGCGTGCCGCCGAGTGGGCGGGTCGCAAGCTGCTCTGCCATGTTGCTGTCTCTCCGAGTCGTTCTTCGTTCCGGATTCCGGGCCTCAGGCGAAACCCGCCGAGGCGCTCATCGCGATGGTCCCCTCCGGCGTCACCGCCCAGACCTCGCAGCCGTCCTCCGTCGGCTTGCCGACCAGCCGCACCGGCCCGTCGATGAAGAGCGGCGCGCGCGCCCGCATGTCGAAGGAGGTCATGCGTTTCGGGGCCATGCAGTCGCGGGCGAAGTTCATCAGGTAGGACTGCGAGAGCGGCCCGTGGACCACCAGCGCCGGATAGCCCTCCACCTCCTTCGCCCAGACCGCGTCGTAATGGATGCGGTGGGAATTGAACGTGAGCGCGGAGAAGCGGAAGAGGGTGACCTCGTCCGGGCGCTCCTCCGCCTCCCAGACGGTATCGTCCGGCGGCGCGGCGCGCTTCGGCGCCCTGTTTGCGGCGCCGGCCGGCGTCTCCTCGCGATAGACCGTGTCGCGCTGCTCTACCACGGCGAGGCCGCGCGGCGTCGAGATGCGGCTCTCGACCGTCGCGAAGGCGAGGCGGCCGGTGCTGCCGTCCTTGACGGCGAGCTCCACAAGCTCCGTCTCCCGGTGCAGCCGGTCGCCGATGCGGATGGGCTCGTGGAAGGCAAGGCGCGTGCCGGCGTACATGCGGCGCGGGAACGGCATTTCCGGGATCACGCCGGAGGAGGCGGGCGCGCCGTCCGGCCCCAGCTCCGCCTGCTCGAAGCGGGGCAGGAAATACAGCATGTGCCAGCCGGCCGGGATCGCGGCGCCGTCCTCCGGCTCCAGGTCGCGGCGCCCGAGCGTCTTCTGGAACAGCAGCACGGGCGCCGCCGTCGCTACATCGGCGTCCGCGTGGCGATTGCCGATATGGCTGCGGATATCCGCAAGGTCGTCGGGCATGGGTTCCGTTCCCTGTCCTTCATCCGTCGTCGGGACTTTATCGCAGCGATTGCAGGGCGAGGGAAGCGCCGGCCGCTATGCCATGCCGACAAGCCGGTAGACGGCGACCGGCGCGGCGCGGCCCTTGACCTCCATCTCGCCGACCGGCTCCACCTTGAACAGCCCGTCCAGGTCGGCCACCGTCGAGGCGCTGACGGTGACGGCGGTCTCGGCGTCGGGCGACACCTCCTTGCCGAGCTGCTCCAGCCGCTGCGCGATGTTCACATCGTCGCCGATGACCGTGTAGTTGATGCGGCTGGGCGTGCCGATATTGCCCGCGGTCGCCTGCCCGGAATGGATGCCGAGGCGCACGCGGACGGGCGGCTCGCCGCGGGCTTCGCGCTCGCGGTTGTCGGCGGCGATGCCGTCCCGGATGGCAAGCGCCGCCCGGCAGGCGCGGACGGCGCGGTTCTTCTGCTTCTCCGGCGCGCCCCAGAAGGCCATCACGCTGTCGCCGATGAACTTGTCCACCGTGCCGCCTTCCGCCTCGATGGCGCTGGTCAGTATGTCGAAATGGTGGTTCAGCAGGGCCGCGACCTCCGCCGCGCTCTTGCCTTCCGAGATCGTCGAGTAGCCGGCGATGTCGCTGAACATCACGGTAACGTTGCGCCGGTCCGACGCCAGCGACGCGAGGTCTCCTTCCCGCATGAGCTGATGGACCAGCGAGCGCGGCACATAGGCCTGGAACCAGCGCAGCGCGCCCGTCATCGAGTTGAAGGCGTTCGACTGCTCGTCGAGTTCGCGCACCCGGCTGTGGGGCAGGTCGCGGATATCGTCCAGCCGGAGTTCGCCGATCAGGCGCGCGACGGAGGAAAGGCGCCGCACGGGGCGCGAGAGGCGCCGGCCGATGAACAGCGCCAGCAGGACGGCGAGCGCAAGCGCGGCAAGGCCGACGATAATGGAATTGAGCAGGCGGTTTATCTCGCCGCTGATGACGTCGGTGTCGAAATAGGCCCCCAGGATGAGCGGCGTCGCGGTATAGGAGTCGAGCTGGCGGTAAAGGAACAGGTACTGCGCCCCCGCCAGCTCCACCAGATGGCTTTGCAGCGGCGGGCGCGGTGGGATGCCGGACCTTCGCATCCAGTGTTCGTCCCACATGCGGGCCAGCACCGGGTCTCCGAACCCGGCAAGCTCGGGCAGCGGTTTCTCCAGCGACAGGCCCGGATAGCCCGCCGCCATCAGCCGGTGGGCCAGCACCCGGTCCTTGCCGTAGAGGACGAAGGTGTTGGGCGCGCTGCCGTCGCCGAGATGCTCGAGGAATTCAGAGAGCGCCCTCATGCCCAGCACCGCCGCCAGCATGCCCTCGAACCTGTCGTTCCTGTAGATGGGAATCTGGAGGGTAAGGACGGACGAATCGTAGTCAGGCCGGTAGATCGGCGGCACCCAGACGGGCTTCCGGTTCGCCCGGCCGTAGCGGAGCGCGGCCTGCGCCGCCCGGTCTTTCGAGAAGTCCGGAGTCCGTATCTTCGCCAGGGTCTCGGTTCTCTCGGCTATGAGCGTCCGCCCGTCGGCCCCCATGAAGGCGAGAGCGCCGATGGCGGGATCGGCGGCCATGGCGCCGAACAGGAGCGCCGTCACCTGCTCCGGGTCCCCGGGGTCGGCCTCGCCGGTCTCCAGCGCCCGCGCCACGAAGCCGGCCTGGTTGCCCGCCGATTGGAGCAGGCCCTCGACCTGCCGCGTCAGCGTCCCGATCCCGAGGTCGGCCCGGTCGCGCAGCAGGTCCACCGTGTTGCGCGCCGCGCCATAGACGGCGAAGCCGAGCACCACGAGGATCGAGACCGCGATCAGCGAGCCGAAGCTGAGCGCCAGCAGCCAGGAAAGCGAGAGCCGCCGGCTCTGTCCGCCCCGACCGGCGGCGGGACCGGCGGAAACCGCGCCGATGTCACCAGGCCGTGGCATAGCCCTTGAAGGCGGTAGGCAGGCGGCGGATATCCTGGATCACGTCGGGCGGGATGTCCGGGCGCATGTCCATCGAGAGGCTGGCATAGATGGCGTCCGCCGCGCCGCCGAAGCGCTCCTCGACGGCGCCTGCAAGCTCGTCGTGCCGGCCAACGGCCGCGAACAGGCGCACCGTGTCGTCGTCCACTTCGGCGGCGATCCGGTCCCAGGCGCCCTCCTTGGTCATGCGGTTGAGCTTCCGTCCCAGATCGCCGAGATCGTGCAGGTCCAGCACCGGCCAGTAGCCCGGCGTCGAGCCGTAGAAGGCGACGCGGTAGCGCACCCACTCCACGGCCTTCTCCACTTCCTCGTCGTTCTCGCCGGTGGCGATGAAGCCGCCGCCCGTCACCTCAAAGTCCTCGCGCCTGCGCCCCGTCCGCGCCA
>JAJECZ010000550.1 GCA_022821735.1 Alphaproteobacteria bacterium
TACAGTGGGCGTCGACTGTGCACGTACCACCCCAGCCCATCGAAGTACCCGTAATAGCCTCATTGGAGCAGGAGTCATCCGCACTGCTGTCGTTCCACGCTGCCCGACAGTCACCGCTTATATCGTACTGAAACAGCGCTAACATTAGATTGCTCTCGGACTCCTGGGTTTGGTGCTCTGCCTGGGAATTCGCCCCGCCCAGCGCCTGGGAATTCGCCCCGCCCAGCGTCGGCAGGCCCAGCAACCACAAGGCAATAGTCAGCACGAGACCCGCACGCAAAGTAACAGAGCTGAACATGGCTATAGCCCTCCTTCTTGTCCGGTCGGACGCTGACAGGTTCGGCGCTTCCTGCCGCCCTCCCACAGGAGGGGTTTGAAGAATTATTTTCCTGCTTATCCGTGATTTTCATCCAGCGATGAGGGTTTGGTAGGGCACGGGGCTGGTTCGTGCGGCACTGTGGACGAAGCGCGGGATCATGGTCCTGAGGTGGTAGCGCCGGGTGTGTGAGCACGCGCAGCCGGTGGGACAGGTTGCCGGCGGCCTTGGCCTCGGTGAGGGAGTCGATCAGCCCTGCGAGCGTGCCGTAGCAGACGCGCCGTCCGGCTTCGGCCGCGGCGATCGCGAGGCTTATGGCAAGATGCGTCTTCCCGACGCCTGGCGGGCCAAACAGGATCACGTTCTCGCGGCGGTCGACGAAGCCGAGCTCGTGCAGGCTCTCGATCTGCTCGCGCTTGATGCTGGGCTGGAAGGCGAAGTCGAACTGGTCGAGCGTCTTGACCGCGGGCAGCCTGGACGAGCGCATGGCGGTCTGGAGCCTGCGGTTGTTGCGGAGCACGATCTGGGCGTTCAGCAACTGCTCGATGGCCTCGGCCGCGGTGATCGAGCCGCCGTCGGCTTCGGACAGGATGCCGTCGACGGCCTCCAGCGCGCCGGGCATCCTCAGGTCGACCAGCATCGCCCGCAGCCTGTCGCGCCGGCTCGGCGCCGGGGGCTTCATTGCAGCGCCTCCGCGTAGACGCTGAGCGGTCGCCGCTCGACAGCACGGATCGTCGACACTGCGGTCGATTGGTTTTCCCGGCCGCGACGCGGCGATATGAAACGGGGTGTAGACTATCGATTCACCGATCAGTAAACCGTCCGTAACGGCAGTCTGAAGACTTCGACCTGCCATTAGGGCCGAGGCACCCGAACCATGAGGGAAAGCTCGGTTGGACCGGTTGGACGAAACCGAATTTTCCTCTTTATTTTCAACGCCTCGGCTCGAGGCAGTTGGACGCCTTACATCGTTGATACTACAGGAGAAAAGAACTCCTGCCGGGGTCGCCACCGGCGCATCACAGCTTGTCGGTGTATTGCGCCACGAAGTCGAAGTCGAGAAGCCGCCTGTAGGCCTCCATGAGGCGCGCCGTCACCGGTCCAGGCAGGCCGCCTTCGCCGATCCTGCGTCCGTTGACCGAGGCGACCGGCACCATGCAGAGGCTGGTCGAGGTCAGGAAGCATTCGTCGCTGGTGAACGCGTCGAACAGGTCGAGGTCGGTCTCATGGACCGCGATGCCTTCTTCGCCGGCCAGTTCGATTACCGTCTCGCGGCTGATGCCCGGCAGCACGAACCGCGCCCGCGGGGTGAAGAGCCCGCCGTCGCGGACGAAGAAGATGTTGCTGCCGAGCCCCTCGGCGAGATTGCCGTCATGGTCGAGGAGGATGGCCCATGCCTGCGGGTCCTGGGCGCGCACCTCGCGGTCGGCGATCTGGAGATTGATGTAGTTCTGGGTCTTGGCCCTCGGGCTGACCGCGTCGGGCGGCGTGCGCCGGGTCGCGGGTATCTGCACGCGGACGCCGTCGCGGTAGAGCGGCGCGCGGGCCTTGAGCGGCAGCGGCGTGCATTCGACGATGACCGTGGGCCGGGCCTCGCCGTCGCTGAGGAAGGGGTCGACGACGCCGGGGCTCACCCGCTGGAACAGCCAGTAATCCTCGTCGGGGGCGATGAGATGCAGGTTGCGCTCCAGCACCTCATGGGAGATGGACAGCATCTCCTCCCGGCTGAGACCCGAGTCGATCTGGAGATAGCGCATCGAGCGGAAGAGCCGGTCGATATGCTCCTCCAGCCTGAACGGCTTGTGGCGGACGGTGCGCGCCGTGTCGAACACCGCCTCGCCATATTTGAACCCCCGGTCGCGGAACGAGACCAGCACCCGGCTTTCGGGCTTGATCTCGCCATTATGGTAGGCGACCCGTTCATTGGCGTGTTGAACCATGATGTGCACCCCGGTGCTGTGAGGCGGTTTACTGGACTCGATGCGATGCGGCCCCGGCTAATGGGCGCCGGCGAGTTCGGCAATGGCGACCGCGATCACCCTTGCGCCTTCTGCCAGGTCTTCGGGCTTCGCGTTTTCCGCCTCGTTGTGGCTGATCCCCTTTTCGCAAGGCACGAATACCATGGCTGAAGGACAAAGCAGGGCCATGTTGCGCGCATCGTGGCCGGCGCCGGAATAGAGGTCCATGTGGGACGCGCCCACCACTTCGACGGCATGGCGCACGGCCTCGATCGCGGCCCCGTGGAAATCGACGGAGGACGCGGCCTGCGGCTCCTCGATGCTCACGCCGCACGGACCCGCCAGCGCCTCGCAGAGCGGCTGGATGGCGTCGCCCAGCCGGGTTCTCAGCGCATCGTCCGGATGGCGGAAGTCGATGGAGAAGCGCACCCGCCCGGGCACGACCGACGGCGCGCCCGGAAACGCCTCGAACGCCCCGATGGTGAACCGCAGCAGGTCGTCGGCATCCTCCATCATCCGGTGCAGCGCCTGGACCATGCAGGCCGCCGCGAGGACGGCATCCTTGCGCCGCCGCCTGGGCGTGGTGCCGGCATGGGCCTCCTCGCCCGTCACCTCGACCTGGAACTTGCGCGTGCCCTGTATGCCGGTGACGACGCCGATGGTGTTGCCGGTCTCCTCCAGGCGGGGCGCCTGCTCGATATGGCCCTCGATGAAGGCGCCCATCGGCGCGGCCAGCGCCCGCTCATCGACCGGAGCAACGGACGCGAGCAGGGGGCCCAGCTTTTGCAGTTCGTCGCCGAGCCTGACGCCGGCCCTGTCGCGCACCTCCAGCATGGTCTGCAGGGTCGGCGGGTCCGCATAGACGCCCGAGCCCATCACGCCCGGCACGAAGCGCCCGCCCTCCTCATTGGTCCAGTTGACGACCTCGACCGGGGCGCGGGTGCGCACGCCGGCGCGCTCCAGCGCGAACAACGCCTCCAGCCCTGCCAGCACACCGAAGCTGCCGTCGAACCGCCCGCCCGTCGGCTGCGAGTCCAGATGTGAGCCGGTGGTCACGGGCGGCAGGTCCGGGTCCGTGCCCTCGCGGCGCAGGAACATGTTGCCGATGGCGTCCACGGCGAGCGAGAAGCCCGCGTCCCTGCCCCACTCCGCGAAGACGCGCCGCGCGTCGAAATCTTCCGGCGTCAGCGCCTCTCGGCACACGCCGCCCTTCGCCGTCGCGCCGAACCGCGCCATCTCCTCATGCATCTTCCAGAGCCCGGCCTCGTCCACGCCCGCCGCGACACGCTCAAGGACCATGACGGCCTCCTCGTTCCCGATCCAACCCCGACGCTGTAAACTCCGGCCCCATGCAGGGCAAGACCGCACTCGTCACCGGCGGCACGGCCGGCATCGGTTTCGTCACCGCCCGCGCGCTGGCGGAGAAGGGTGCGGCCGTCACCATTGTCGGCCGCAACCCGCAGCGCGGCGAGCAGGCGGCGCGGGCGATCCGGGCGGAGGTTCCCGGGGCGGAGGTCCGTTTCGAGCGCGCCGACCTCTCGCTGCTCGACGAAAACCGCCGGCTCGCCCGCAACATGGCCGAAGCCGCGGACCGGCTGGACGTGCTGGTGAACAATGCCGGCGCCATCTTCTCGCGGCGGCAGGTGACGGCGGACGGCCTCGAAGCCACGTTCGCCCTCAACCACATGAGCTATTTCCTGCTCACCAACCTGCTGCTGAACCGGCTCAGGGCGGCCGAGGCGGGCCGCATCGTCGTCGTCGCCTCCATTGCCCACCGGCGGGCCGAGCTCGACTTCGACGACCTGCAATGCGAGCGCCGCTACAGCGTGCGGACCGCCTACAGCCGCTCCAAGCTCGCCAATGTGATGTTCGCCTACGCGCTGGCGCGGCGGCTGGAGGGCAGCCCGGTCACGGTCAACGCGCTGCATCCGGGCCTGGTGGCAAGCCGCTTTGGCAGCAACAACGGCTGGCTGTTCCGCAACGCGGTCAAGCTCGGCTTTCGCCTCAGCGGCGCCATCGGCGTCGAGGAGGGCGCGGAACTCAACATCCGCCTCGCCTCCGACCCGGCGCTGGCGGGCGTCAGCGGCCGTTACTTTTCCGACGGCAAGGAGGCGCGGTCCTCCGCCGCCTCGCTCTCCGTCGAGGACCAGGAACGCCTGTGGGCCGCCAGCGAAGCCATCGCCGCGAGGTAGCCGCTCAGGGCAGGACGGCGAGGTCGAGCAGGGGGGCGTGCTGCTGGGCGCCGTACACGTCCGCGTCGCGCGGGCCGCCGGAGCCGACGGGGCGCCGGAGCGAGAACTTGACCGCACGCGCGAAGGGATAGAAGTCGAAGCCCAGCAATTCGTTGTCGGAAACGCCGTAGAGCCCGCAGACCGCCTGCCGGCTCAGCAGCCCGGCGGAGCGCACGGCCTCGAAGACCTCCTCGGTCTCGAACAGGATGTCGAAGGTCACGATGAACGGGCCGGCATTCTTGGACCGGATGACCTCCGCCAGCTCCCCGAGTGTCTTCATTGCAGCCATTCGAGCCGTCCGAAGCTCTCCGGCTCGTCGATTTCCATCAGGTGGTAGATGTTGAACTCATAGACGGGCCCGGCCGGGATCTCCGCCGGCGAGAACGGGAAGGCGATATTGCCCGCCGTCGCCCGCCTGCCCTCGAAGGGCACATGCAGGATGGTCGAGCGCGCAAGCCCGCAGACCGCCTCGGCGATCTCAGGCGTCTCCGCCACCACGTCGATCAATATGCCGAGTTCGTGCGCGGCCTGCCGGTTCGGCTCCCACGCGCCCATCACGCCGTCGAGGCCGTAGCGGTGGAAGGTTATGCTGTACTGGGAGGGGTCGATGAACCCCTCCTGGGTCTCGCGAATCTTGTCCCTGACCGCTTCCTGGATCGTGTCGATGGAACGGATGAAGGCCGGGTCGCGCGCGCCGCCGACGGTCAGCGCCCGGTGCCCCGCGAGCCGTGCGCCTTCCAGCTTGACCGTGTAGCGCTCGGCCTCCCGGAAGGCACTGCCCGAGACGCGGATGCGGCGCGGGTCGATCTGGTCGAAACGTGTCCGGCGAAGATCGACGGAGCCGCCCGGCCCCGCCAGCATCACCGGGTCCGACTTCTCGTAGAAGGTGTGCGCGGAGACGGAGGCCTCGGTGCAGGCCTTCTCCGGATGGGTGGGCTCGACGATGAAATGGTCGTCGCGCAGCCGCCCGAGAATCAGGTCTCCGCCGCCGGTCGGGCGCGCGGCAAGGCTGCCGCATTCGAGGATCTTGCCCATATGGAGCGCGAGGCCGCGGTCGCGGCCCTGCATCAGCGGCAGCGCGGCGATGTTGGACACGTCCCAGGCGCGGCCGACCACCAGGATATCGGGTTTGCCGGCGAGCGCCCGGAAATAGGACTCCGGCCCGACCTGCGCCACGATATGCGCAGCCGCATCGACATCCTCGACGGTGAGTTCCGCGCCGGTCTCGAACATGCGCACCCGGCCTTCTTCCACCGCCGCGCGCACGGTCCCGCGGTCGAGCTCGGAGCGCAACACGGCGACCTTCCGGTCCAGCCCGAGCTCCTCCATCACCCGGCCGAGCAGCGTGAGCAGATGGTCCACCTGCCCGTCGCCGCCCGCGCCGCCCGCGGAACCGATGATAAGCGGCACGCCGGCATCGGCGCCCGCCTGCACCATCAGGCGCAAGTCGCGCAGGATCATCGCGTCGCCGACGAAGGGTTTGCCGGTGCCCAGATAGTACGGTCCCGGGTCGCTCGAGCCCGCATCGCAGGCGATCAGGTCCACGCCGGCCGCCACGGCATCGCGGAGCGATTCCTCGCGAAACCCGTAGCCCAGCATCCCGTTGGAGACGACGACGAACTCGTCGCCGCGCTTTTGTTCGATCATGGAACTCCCTCCCTACCCGCGCGCGTCGGCCCAGGCGTCTATGGCGAGCGCGCCGCGGAAGTCTGCCGAAACGGCCGCTTTTTTCGGTTCGAGCGGTATGCCTGTCGCGTCCGCAACGCGGTCGATGGCGTTGAAGGTCGCGGCCACGCCCGCCGCATCTACCCAGCCGGCATCGCCGACCGTGCGGCGCAGCGCCGAAATTGCGGCGGCCATGTCGCCCTCCCCGGCGACCGCCTCGGCGAAGACCGCCAGTTCTTCGCCGGCGGCGACCCCGCCTCCGCCGCCGCTCACGATCGCGTCCAGATCGTAGCTGTCGCCTGTTGTCCGGCCGCTCTCACGGAGCAGCAGCGCATGGCTGGTGGTTCAGTAAACGCACTGGTTGAGCGCGGAAATCCTCGCCGCCAGGAACTCGATCTGCGCGTGGCTGATGGCGCGGTGCTCGACATCGAAGGCCCGCATCCAGCGGCTTGGCAGATATTGTGTCTCGACGAGGTCGAAGAAGGCCCGCTTGGCCTCCGGCACAAGGGTCAGCGCCATGAGGATGTAGGCCCGCGGCACACCGGAATAGATGTCGGCCTCCGCCCCGGTTTCCTCGCCATGCAGGATCAGCGGCACCCACGCCTCTTCCATCCGCGCCGAGGCCGGGAGGTAACCCGACGGCTCTCCCGGTTTCGGTTCCGGCAGGCGGCGCAACGGCAACCCCATCGAGCGGGCGAAGGTGTCGAGCGAGACCGTCACCGCCGTCACGCCCACCGTCTCCACATAGCGCGTGACCTCGACGCCCTCGGCCAGACGCGCCTCGAACCAGCGGCGCGTCAGACGCGCGGGGTCGGTGACGATACGGTGGACGATCTCCACCATCGGCGGCTCGAGAACGCCCAGCCCGTCATGCTCGCCTGTCACGGCCTCCGGCGAGAGCGCCTTCTTGCGCGCCGCACAGAGCCGGCAGTCCAGCGCATGGCGGGTCTCAGCCGCAATCGCCACCCGCTCGGCGCCGGTCAGCCAGTTTCCGGGAGCGGCGATCCACGCCCAAGCCCGGGCATGGGCCGCCGGAATGTCGGCGCGGATCGGCACGGGCGCATCGGGATATCCCATCGTTCGAACCCTCCTGTCGCCCGCCAGTCTAATACCGGCGGTGCCGGGTTGCGACTCATGGGAGATGACGCTCCGCCGTCGCCCCGGCCCCCTGCCTGCCCCCGCCTTCGAGCGTGTGAAGAAATCGGAGTGGGCATTTTTCGCATTGAAACGGGACAAAGACGGATAAACATCGTCCCCCCGACTTGGGGGCATGTCATGATATGTCATGTTTTGTCATGAGGTCTGCCGGAATTGTCATGTTTTGTCATGGTCCCTCCTGTCCGTCCATCTCCGTTCCGTTCTCCCCGCCGCCCGGCAACGGGACCCTGTTTCGCGCGTAACGCGCGCGGGCGTGGGCGCGTGTTCGCACCGGCGCGGTTCGCACGCCTGATTGCGCGCGCGAGACGCCGGGCACACCTCTCCCATGCGTTTCACAGGGGTTTTCAAAAGCGGCGCCACTCGGCCGCGCGGCGCCGGGGAAGCGGCTCCGGACACCGCTTCTCCAGGCTCTATATCGGTATATTTTCTCTCATGTCAAGCACTATCTGGAACAAAAAGTAAAATTACCTCCCTCGCGCACCGGCGGGGGAGTCGGGCCTCCGGTTGCCGGAGCCGCCGCGGCCGGTGGAGGGCGGGAACGACTGCGGCGCCCGCCGCGAGGGCCGGGGCCGGTCCCCGGAGCGGCGCCGGGGTGACGGTTTGAGGCAGGCCCCCGCCGGTGCGCGGGGGCAGGCCGGGGCTGTTTCCCGTCGGACGGGCAACGCAACGCCCGACAAGTCCGGTTTCTTCACGCGCACTCTTGGGGAAGCGGTGCGCCTCTGGCAAAATGTTCGGATGAGTCGCAAGCCTGCCAGACGATTGAGCTCCCGTTCCCTCGCCGACCTCGCCCCGGACGACGTGAAATCCGTGGTCGATGGATACACCGCGATCTACGACGCCGGCGAGCAACGCCGGCGAGAGCAGTATCGCTCACTCGTAAATCACTATTACGACCTGGTTACCGACTTCTACGAGTTCGGCTGGGGCCAGTCCTTCCATTTCGCTCCCCGGCGCCGGGGCGAGAGTTTCAAGGCATCGCTGCTCAGGCACCAGCATTTTCTCGGCGACCGGTTGTCCCTGAAGCCGGGGATGCAGGTGCTCGATGTGGGATGCGGGGTCGGCGGGCCGATGGGCAATCTGGCGCGTTATTCCGGAGCCGGCTTTGTCGGCATCAACAACAACGCCTACCAGGTCGAGCGCGCCAGACACCACACCCGGGACGTGCAGTCATTGTGCCGTTTCATCCACGGCGACTACATGCGGATTCCCGGGGATGCCGATTGCTTCGATGCCGCTTTCGCCATCGAGTCCATGCCTCACGCGCCGGACAAGGCGGGGGCGTTCCGGGAGATATTGCGCGTCCTGCGCCCGGGCGCCTGTTTCGCGGGCTACGAGTGGTGTCTCACCGATGAGTTCGACCCCGCGAACGCGGACCACCAGTGGATCAAGAACGAGATCATGGTGGGGGATGCGCTGCCGGAAATCGCTTCCACGTCGGATATTTGCGACGCATTGCAGGCGGCCGGGTTCGAGGTCCTCGAAGCCCGGGACCGCGCCTCCGAATCGGATCCCGAGACGCCTTGGTACCGCGCCCTGCAGGGCCGTGACCTCACGCTTTCGAGCATCCCCCGCACGCCTTTCGGTCGGGCTCTCACCAATCTGACGCTGCGGGTCGGGGAGAGGCTGCAGCTGTTTCCGGAGGGCTCCCGCGCGGTCAGCACCCTGTTGAATGCGGCGGCCGACGCTCTGGTCGAAGGCGGCAGGACCGGCATCTTCACGCCGATGTTCTTCTTCCTCGCCCGCAAGCCCCTGCGCCCGGAAGGCTGAGCGAAGCCGCCTCGGCGGCAAGCTGGGCGGCCGGATTCAACCGGTCCCGGCGCCGGCGCTCGTAGAGGCCGAGCGCGTGCAGGGGGAAATACTGGCGATAAAGGACGTAGTCCAGCAGCGCCGTCCGGAAGAACACGCCGGCCATGTCCTGTTTGGGCCACGCCCCTTCTGCTTCCTGTGTGTCGAGCAGGAGCCGGGCGCCGCGCGAAATGGCGGCCCAATTCGAGTCGCCCGCCTCGAGGAGCGCGATCAACGCCCACGCCGTCTGGATGACCTGGCTTTCCCCGTGAGCGACATAGCGGCCGGTCAGGCACCCGCTGTGATGCTCGCCCCATCCCCCATCGTCCCGCTGGCGCTCCAGCAGCCAGCGGCAGGCCGAACGCAGCGCCGGATCGCCGGGAGAGGCTCCGGCAGCAAGAAGACCCCTGATTCCGAACAGCGTGCCGTAGATGAACTGAACGCCCCATACGCCGCGCCACGACCCGTCGGTCGCCTGGGTCCGGCGCAGCCAGGAATCGGCCCGGGAGACGGCATCCGTCACCGCCCCGTCCGCGATTCCAGGACCGTGCTCGCTGCACGCGGAGAGCGCCGCGAGACAGGACGCTGTACATTCGACAAACGAGTGCTCGGTCATCGAATCGCCGAACATCTCGGCGGGATTCAGCCACTCCAGGCCGAAAACCGAGCGTCGCGCCTCGTAGCTGCCGAAGCCGCCATCGCGGTTCTGGCCGCGCAACATGAACCCGACTGCATTGCCCAGCGCGGCGGTGTCGTCATCGACGCCCCGGGCAGCGATAATGCCGAGCACCGCCTCCGCTGTGCAGTCGCTTACCGGCCAGCCATGCCATCCCCCGGCAAAACACCATCCGCCCCTGGGATCGGTGCGATAGGCCTCGCGAAACCCTCCGAAGCTGGCATCGACTTGTTGCCCGAGCAGGAAGTCGGCTCCGCGTCGGAGAGCGTCCCCGGCCCGGTCGGGCTCGGGCACCGCGGCCAGCGCCTGCAGCGCTAACCCGGTATCCCAGGAGGCGCTTCTCGCACCTGCCACACGCGCTCCCTGCTCGTCGTCTTCCCAGATCCAGCCGTCCAGTTGCGCGAGCGCCTCGTGAAAGTCGGGGTCGTCCGGATCGTGGAGCCACAGGGCAAGGATGTTGAGGAGGCCGCTGACCGGAGAGATGCTCGTGTGGCTGGTCGTCCGCAGCTCCCACTTGATGCGCCGGACCATGTCTTCCGCGCATCGGGCGCGCAGGCGTTTGCCGTGGAACCGATCGAACAGCCGGGCAAGCCCGTATCCGATCTTGAGCCAGGCGCTCGGCCGCGCGTAGAGGTCGGCATCCCGCAAGCGGTTGCGGGACGCGGAAAAATCGACGCCGGCAAAGCCCTCCGGGAACAGTTCCTCCCGCAGCGAGGCGATCTCGGGCGTGACGGGCGCCTGGAACCGGCGCGCGTAGATCGCCGCCATCGCCATGTAGATCAGCCGCGTATGGCAGTACCAATTCGAAGGGTGCAGGGGTATCCGGCGCGGCAGGCTCCAGAGTTCCGGCAGAATGGCGTTGACGCCGCGCCAGTCATAGAGGTTGAGAAGCGCCAGCCAGAACTTTCCCCAGCTCGGAATGGCGAGAACCCCCTCGGCCCGTAGGAACCGCCGGGCCGGAGCGACCAGTGGATCGTCTCGCTCGACACCGAGCAATCTCGCCGCAACGTAAACCAGCGCGGTGACGAACAGGTGGGGCGGCGAGTGCTCGTGCAGGCCCCATGCGCCGCCTTCGAGACGGGTCCGCTCGAAGGAGCGCAGCACACGCCGGCGCCGCCCGGGCTCCAGCGGCCGCCCGATAATGCAGTGCAGCAGCGCATATTGCGCAGTGAGCATGGGGCACCAGACCATCTCGCCTTCCCAGGCCCCGTCCTCTCCCTGCAGACTCAAAAGGCGTGCGGCCGCGCTCCTCAGTGCCGGACCGGCGTCGGGCGACTCGATTTCCTTCGTGCGGGCGGGCCTGGAGGCTTCGACCCCCGGAGACATGGAGTACAGGAACGCGCGGGCCAGGCTGTTCCGGGCATGCCTGCTCTCCTCCCGGCCCTCGCGCCGCGCCTTCCGCAGGTGGCGAACGCCGCGCCGGAGCCACCAAAGGCGAACGGCGAGCGCATGAAAGACGATCCGGGCCCGACGCGATGCGAAGCGACGGAAGAACAGCGGAGATTCCCGGATTACAGCCCGGGCAACCGTTCCGCAAAATGCGAGAGTCATGCCGGTCGCGGACCGGTCTTCGCAAGCCAGTATCCGCGTGGTCCGTTCCCGGTAGGCCGAATTCGCCCGCCAGCCCCGGTAGATCGCGTATCTGAGAGCCACGGCCTCCGCACGATGATCGGCGAAAACCTCGTAGAGCCCCACCGCGAGGAATTCGGGAACGCGGCTCGCCCGGAAACGTTCGGCGGCGAAGTCCTGAAAGCGCTTGTTCTCGGCGAGCGTCAGCGCATCGCCGAAACCGAGGGTCATGCCGACCGCCGTCATGGGATGGTAGTGCCCGGCCGCATCGCCGATCAGCACCCGGCCCGGACTCCCATATGTGGCGCGCAGCCTCAGTTGATTGGCCGCCGCATCGAATTGACCCGCCTGCAGTGCTTCGACGAAGGCCGGTCCAAGCGCGCCCGGCAGCAGCCCGGCGCAGGACTCCGACAGGAAGCCGATCCGGTCCCGGGGCGTCCAGCGGTCCAGCGGAACATCGACGATGACCCGCACGCGACCGTCCGCCAGACCGTATATGAGAATTGGGCCCGGCCCGCCCAGCACGACATGTCCGTAGCCTTCGAACGGCAGGCCTGCCTCTGATATCGTGACCCCCAGCATCCGCGAGCAGAGCATCGGGTCCGTGGACAGACCCAAAGATTGACGCACGATCGAGGCCCGGCCGTCGGCGCCGACAATGCGGGCAGCGGCTATGGAGCGTTCGGCGCCGTTTACCGAGAAGGCAACGCGCCCGTCATCGACCGCATTGACCCGCGCGTGGGAAATGAAATCGACGTCGGCCTCGTCCTCGATGGTTTCGCGGAGGCTCGAGACAAGCAGTGCGTGGTCGCATGCCAAACCCCGGGATCCGTCCGGATAAGGAAGCAGGATCGGCTCGGAGCCGTCCTCCGGAAACACCACGAATCCCTTGCCGACCATGCTGTGGGGCAGCGCATCAACATCGATCCCGATGTCGCGCAATATCTTTACCGCAGGCGGATGCAGCCATTCGCCCGCGAGTCGCCCGGAGGCCTTGGGATTCGCTTCGAGCAGGGCCACCCGGGCGCCTTTTCGCGCGTGCGCCAGCGCGCACAGGCTCCCTACCGGACCTGCGCCCACGATGGCTACGTCGTAGCGCCGCGATGCGGCAATGCTCATTGGAAAACGCCCGGCTCCGAACGACGACGGTAGCGGACCCGGCATGGCGTCTCGGGGCCCGTCACCCAACTGCCGTAATTCGGACGCGGAAACCTGGTACCGGGAAGGAAGTCGAAGCGGTCCAGCAGGACGGTCCAGATCGCCTTGAGCTGCATGTAGGCGAAATTCTTCCCCATGCACGCGTGTTTGCCGCCGCCGAAGCCGATCAGGGCATAGTGATGCTGTTTGTCCTCGCTGGCGGGCGGGGCAAAGCGGTCGGGAAAGAACTGCTCAGGGTCGGCGAACACATGGGGCAAACGGTGAGAGACCGCCGGCGACACCATGGCCATGGCGCCGGCGGGCACGATATTGTCCCCATAGCGCAGGGGGCTGAGCACCTTCCGGATCAGCAATATCAACGGCGGGTGCAGCCGCTCGCACTCGCGCACGGCATTCTCCAACACGGTTTGCTGTCGGAGACCTGAGATGTCGACGGCTTCCGCCCCGCGGTAAACGTCGCGCATTTCGTCTCTGACCCGCTCCAGATAGGATGGCGCCCTCAGGAGCTCGAGACCGGTCCAGGTCGCGAGCACCGCGCTCGTGTGCTGGCCCGCGAACAGGACCGTCAGCAGGATCCCCGTAATCTCGTCGTCGCTCGGGGCGCGTCCGTCCTTGTAGCGCGCGTCCATGAGCGTCTGCATGAAATCGTCGGGGCTGGCTCCGGAAAGGCGGCGCGCCGCCATGATGCGACCGAAGATTTCGGCCACCTTCCGCCGCGCCCTGTCCCGGGTCCGATGCGCGGCGATAGGAAGCCTGGGGAGAAAGAACCCGAGCGTGTTTATGCCGTTCTGCAGGTCGTGGTACGCCTCCGCGAAACCGGCGTCCACCTGGTCGCGGACTTCCTGCCCGATGAGGCAGCGGCTGGCGATCTTGACGGTGAGCTCGTTCATCGCGTGCGGCAGGTCGATTTCCCCGTGCTCGCCGAGGGCATCGGCAAACCGCCTCGTTTCGTCGAACATGATGAGCGCGAACCTGCGCATGGCGGCTTCGCGGAGCGCCGGAAACAAAAACCCCAGCTGCTCCGACATGATTTCGGGGGAAGCGTCGTAGGCCACGCCGCGTCCGAAGATGGGCACCGTGAACCGGTAGACGGCCTTGGCGTTCAGTTGTTCCTCGGGCGCCCTGAAATAGAAATCATGGGCTTCGGGCCCGGAGAAGAGAACGAAGTCGCGGGGACCGAGCCGGAAGCGGAAGAGCTCGCCATGCTCCCGCCAGCCGCGGCTCAACATGGCGACCGGGTCCCTTTGAAACTCCGCCAGATGGCCCAGAAGCGGCCACCCGCCCGCGAGTTGGGGAACGCCTTGCTCCACACGCGGCGAGGGCTCCGCCGGGTGCAGGGTTGCCGGATTGTGGGACCGGTTCGCCATTCCCGCCCTCAATGGATAAACGGCAGCATCGAAAAGCGCGCCTGCCGCGTGTAGCGCTCCCACAGCTCGCCATACTTTGCCCGGCAGCGGCGCTCGTCACGTCGTGAACGATGCCACAACAGACCCGCCAGCCACGCCGGCAACAGGAA
Source organism: Alphaproteobacteria bacterium (assembly GCA_022821735.1). Lineage (GTDB taxonomy): Bacteria > Pseudomonadota > Alphaproteobacteria > Bin95 > Bin95 > Bin95. The sequence continues at coordinate 14,033 of JAJECZ010000550.1, forward strand.
GGGGAGCCAGGAGGTGAACCCGGTAGTCAGCGCGAATGCCAGGTAGACACAAATCTCGCCGGTGTAGTTGAGATGTCGTCCGATACCCCAGAACCCGGAGACCAGCAGGCGCCCGTCCAGGGTCCGGGCGGGTTGTCCCCATATCGTGACGTCGGGGTCGCGCTTGAAGCGGTGCTTCTGCTGGTTGGCGCCGCGGAAGAGCCAGAAGCCGAAGACGAACAACAGGGCGGTCGCCGTGGCGGCGGCCGGAGACAGCGGATCCGGTGCGTGAACCAACCACCAGCCGGGCAGACAGTAGAAGAACGGCACCAGCACGTAGTCGCCCCAGACCAGCATCCACCCGAAGCGCTCGCTGATGATGTCCCAGGTGTGGATCATTCCGTGCTCGAACTGGAAGTAGTTGAGCACGTAGAGGAACGTGAAAACCTGATAGAGCGCCATCGCCAGGGTAAGCTCGCCGTAGGTCTCGTACTGTGCCACGGCAAACGATGCGTTGATCAGCGCAAGGCCGATGAGGGAGGGGCGGTAGCTGAAGAGCTTCAGGTCCAGCCCGAACCAGACCGGGCCGGCATCGACACCGTGGAAGAACCCCCGCAAGAATCCCGGCGATGCGTCGGGCGCCAGCGCGCCCCGCAGATACAGCCAGGCGGCGAGAGCAAAGGCGAATCCGTTCGCCGCCAGGAACAAGGCGGCAAAATGGGTATGCAGCACGGAAAGGGAAAACCAGCCGAAGGCCTGCGCGAAGCCTGCCGCGACCGCGGCAGCCAGGAACAGCGCGAGGCCGTTGAGTTTGTAGACGCGCTGCCCGCCCTCGGCATCCGGCCCCGCGATGCGGCGGCCGGGCAGCAGTATCGAACCCAGAAACAACACCGCGACAAACGCCAGCGCCATCGCTGCCGCTTCGAGCAACGCCCCGCCCGAAAGCGCGGACAACAGGATGGCCGCCTCAGACGCGGGCATCGCCCTCCTCCGGTCCGAGCGCCAGATACTCGCGCCATTTGCGCACGGTCACTTCCTGAAAGGCTTTCACCACCGGATTGAACTCGACGGGACGGGCGTCCCAATGTTTCTCGTAGCCCTCCTGCTCCGCTTCGAGCGCAAATTGGTCCTGGGCCAACAGGGGGGCGATGAGCACACGATTGGAGATTTTCATGACCGCAGTCATGGCGAAACGGGGAATGCGCACCGGGAGGAAAGGTATCTTCAGCGACTTGAAGTAGAACAGGAAGAACACCCGGGTGGTGCGCTCATCCATAGGCAGCACGAAAAGCCAGTGCTTTATCGCGTCGTCGGTGTTCGACCACTGGTAGGGATATTCGTAACAGAGCTTCATGCTGTTGGTGTCGAGCCGCTTGTGGTCCACAAACAGACCGGAGATGCGCCCGCGCCCGACCCGGGTATCGTAAGCGAGATGCACATTGTCGCCGACCGTCTCGCAAGTGGTGAGGGTGGCCCCGTCGAAGGGCCGGTAGCGGCGGTGCAGATGCGCGTGGGTGAAGTCGCTCACATTGTCGATCACCATCGAGTGGTGCGCCGACCAGGTGAAGCGCAGCGGCACGCAGGTCCAGCGCCCGGGTCCCTCCAGCTCGGGAATCTCCGGGATATGGCGCTGCTCCGCCTGCTCCGGGTCGCCGGGGAAGAGCCAGACCAGCCCGTAGCGGACCTTTACCGGGTAAGTTTTGAGTGCAAGCCGCGGAAAGCTCCGCCCGTTGCCGTCATAGGGGACCCCGGCGGGGCGCTCCCTGCCGCCGTATTCCCAGCCGTGATAGGCGCACACCAGCCGGCATCCCTCCACATGGCCGATGGAGAGCTTGAGCTGGCGGTGCGCGCAGCGGTTCTCGATCGCCTGGAACGAGCCGTCCGTTCCTCGGAACAGCGCAATCGAGTGTTTCCAGAAGACGATCTCGACCACCGACCCCGGTCTGACCCGGCGCACCTCCTCGACCGCATACCAGTAATTCGGGTCCATGCCTGCGGCGCGCGCCTGCTGGCGGAGCGTGCCGGCCTCCTCGAAGCAGGGCGGCGGCCTCATGTCGCGCTCCCGCCGGGCACGGCCTGCAGGTCCTGGCGCGGCGCGGGACGTTCCGCCTCTCTCGCCGCGCGTCGGTCCGGGACGTTGGCGCGCGGCGGTTTCGCGGACGGATTCACGATCGCGTTGCGGCCGTGGTGGAACGCGTAGGCTTCGTGAACCGCGTCGCGAATACCGGTCGGCCGGTAGCCGAGCTCGCGCTGCGCCTTGCCGGTGTCGGCGTGGCGGCGCTTTTTCAGCAGGCGTATGGCGCCGGGGGTGAAACGCTGGGGAAAGTCCGGGTGGAACCGGCTCAGATAGGAGCTTGCCACTTCCGAAAAGGCGAGCATCAGAGGCGCCGGAATCCGCCGGCGCGGCCTCGGGACGCCCGAGACCTCCTCATACAGGCCCACGATCTCCGAGATGGTCTTGTACTCGCTGCTGAAGATGTACTTCTCGCCCGAGCGGCCACGGCGCATGCACAGCAGGTGCCCCTCGACAATGTCGCGCGCCGCGACGAACTCGAACCCGCCATCGATATAGGCATGAAGCTTGCCGTTGGTGTAGTCGCACAGGGTCCTTCCCAGCCGCGAGGGCAGATAGTCGGCGCCTCCCACCACTGCGCAACAGG
>JAJECZ010000002.1 GCA_022821735.1 Alphaproteobacteria bacterium
CATGACCGCGCAGACGCTGGCGCTCAAACGCCCGGACCTGCTGCGCGGGCTGATTCTCTGCGACACCTCCAGCCGCTACGACGCCGAGGCCCGCCAGCAATGGCGGGAGCGCATCGCGGCCGCGGAGGAGAACGGCATGGAGTCCATGGTCGAGGCCACCATCGACCTCTGGTTCTCGCCGGAATTCTGCGAGCATCACGGACAGGAAGTGGATGCGGTGCGCGCCATGATCCGCGCAACCCCGCTTGCCGGCTACAAGGGCTGCGCGGCGGCCATCTCGCAGCTGGACCTGACCGACCGGCTGCACGCGATCCATGTGCCGACGCTCGCCATAGTCGGCGAGAACGACCCCGGCACGCCGGTTTCCGCGCATGAGGTGATCGCGGCCAAGATCCCCTCGGCGGACCTGCTGGTGCTGCCGCGCGCGCCATCTCTCCAATATCGAGGACTCGCTCGGCTTCAACACCGCGCTCCGCGCCTTCCTGATGGAGCACTCCGGCGCCCGCAGCAAGGCGGGGGAGATGTACGGGTTCTAGGCGGCTCGCGTCCTAAGCCGCGACCAGGGTTTCGATGGAATCGGTGCTGACCGAATTCCGCGCGCAATCGAGATCGTAGGCAGCCTGTAGATTCAGCCAGAATTCAGGTGTCGTGCCGAGGGCTTTTCCTATGCGCAGGGCCGTGTCGGCCGTTACCGACCTGCGCCCGAGCACGATCTCGTTTATCCGCCGCGGCGCGACGCCGATCGTCTTGGCCAGACGGTATTGGCTGATATCGAGTTCGTCCAAGAACTCCGCAAGGTGTTCTCCGGGGTGAATTGGGGCTGTCATGGGCGGCTCCGGTGCGCTTCAGTGGTAATCGACGATTTCGATGTCAGTGGCTCCGTTCTCCGTCCAGCGAAAGCACACTCGCTATTGATCGTTGATCCGTATGCTGTGGAACCCATTGCGGTTCCCGGACAACACTTCAAGGCGGTGCGAAGGAGGATTCCGGAGGTCCGAGAGTTCCTGCGCCGCAACCACCCGCTGAAGGCGCATCCTGGCCCGGCGCAGGATTGTCGGTGGGAGCCTTCGGACGCTCCTTCCGGCGAAGACATCGGCTGTCGTTTTGTCCTTGAACAGTTGCATCCGGCCCATCGTAACGGCATACGATAATAACGAGATGAGATAATATTTTGACGCGGCGCAGCGGTTTTTGTTCGCAAGGAAGCGGGGCCGCGCCCGTGCAAGGCGCGGCCCCGTCGAGGCGCAAAGGGCTGACCCGCCCTTCAGCCCGCTGCTGCCAGCGCCTGGTCGAGGTCGGCGAGGATGTCGTCGATATGCTCCAGGCCGATGGAGAGGCGCACATAGCCGGGCGTGACGCCGGTGGCCGCCTGCTCCTCCTCCGAGAGCTGCGAATGAGTGGTTGTCGCCGGGTGGATGGCGAGGCTGCGCGCATCGCCGATATTGGCGACGTGGAAGAGCAGCTCCAGCGCGTCTATGACCGTCCGCCCGGCCTCGCGGCCGCCCGCGAGCTCGACGCCCACCTGCGCGCCGTAGCCGCCCGGTAGGTTGGCGTCGGCGCGGCGCCGCGCCTCGCCGCCCATCAGGCCCGGATAGATCGTCTTCATGACCTTGGCGTGGCCGTTGAGATATTCGGCGACGGCCGCGGCATTGGCGTTATGGCGCTCCATGCGCAGCGGCAGCGTCTCCAGCCCCTGCAGGAACAGGAAGGCGTTCATCGGCGTGGTCGCCGCGCCGAGGTCGCGCAGGAGCGTCGTCCGCGCCTTGATGATGTAGGCGATGGGGCCGAGCGGCTTCACCGCCTCGGTCCAGACCGCGCCGTGATAGCTCGGGTCCGGCCGGTTCAGGTAGGGCTGGCGCTCGGGGAAAGCCTCCCAGTCGAAATTGCCGCCGTCGATCAGGAGGCCGCCGATGGAGGTGCCATGCCCGCCGATATATTTCGTCGTCGAATACATGACGACCGCCGCCCCGTGGTCGAACGGCCGGCAAATGAGCGGCGCGGCCGTGTTGTCCATGATGAGCGGGATGCCGTATTCGCGCCCGATATCGGCGACTTCCCTGATCGGAAACACTTCGAGCTTCGGGTTCGGCAGCGTCTCGGCGTAAAAGGCGCGCGTCCGGTCGTCGATGGCGCGGCGGAAGCTCTCCGGGTCGGCCGGGTCGACGAACCGCACCTCGATGCCCTGGTCCTTCAGCGTGTTGGCGAACAGGTTCCAGGTGCCGCCGTAGAGGTCGGTCGAGCTCACCACATTGTCGCCGGCATGGGCGACGTTCTGGAGCGAGAACGCCGTCGCCGCCTGGCCCGAGGCCAGCGCCAGCGCCGCAACCCCTCCTTCGAGCGCCGTCATTCGATCCTCGAACACGGCCTGGGTCGGATTCATGATCCGGGTGTAGATATTGCCGAGCTCGCTCAGCGCGAACAGGTTCGCGGCATGCTCGGTGTCCCGGAACTGGTAGGACGTGGTCTGGTGGATCGGAACGGCGACCGAACCGGTATTGGGGTCGCCCCGATGGCCTGCATGGAGCACGACGGTCTCCGGATGCAGGCTGCGGTTGCTTGACACTGGCAGGGAACTCCTCTCTTGCCTGAGTGGGCGGCGGACCATAGGCGAGCGGCGCAGGAAATCAATTGGCGCAGGAGGCAAAGCTCCAATGCAGGTTCTGATCCTTCCGGGTGACGGCATCGGTCCCGAGATCGCGGCGGCGGCAAGGCGGGCGCTGGAGGCGCTGGACGCCCGGTTTGCGCTTGGATTGCGGCTCTCGGAAGCCCGCGTCGGCCTCGCGGCGCTGGAACGGGACGGGACGACGTGGCCGGATGCCGCAGAGGCGGCGGTGCGCGCGGCGGACCTGACGATCCTCGGCCCGGTCGATACGGCCGCCTACCCGCCGCCGGAGGAAGGCGGCGTCAATCCGAGCGCCGCCGTCCGCACGCGGCTGGAACTCTACGCCAACATGCGTCCGAGCCGGGCGCTCGAGGGCGTGCCGGCGCTCGCGCCCGGCATGGACCTGCTGGTCGCGCGCGAGAACACCGAGGGCTTCTACGCCGACCGCAACATGTTCGCAGGCACGGGCGAGTTCATGGCGACCGAGGATGTCGGGCTCGCGGTCCGCAAGATCACCCGCAAGGGCTCGGAGCGCATTGCGCGCGCGGCCTTTGCAGCGGCGCGCGACCGCCGCCGCAAGGTGACGGTCGTGCACAAGTCGAACGTGCTGAAGCACACGGACGGGCTGTTCGAGCGCGTGGCTTACGAGGTTGCCGAGGACTGGCCCGATGTCGAGGCGGACGATGTGCATGTGGACGCGGCGGCGGCGCTGCTCGTGCGCGAGCCCGAGCGCTTCGACGTGCTGCTCTGCACCAACATGTTCGGCGACATTCTGTCCAACCTCGCCGCCGAGCTTTCGGGCGGCCTCGGGCTCGGCGGCTCGATCAATGCGGGCGACCGGGTGGCGGTGGCGCAGGCCGCGCACGGCAGCGCGCCCGATATCGCCGGCAGGGACGAGGCCAATCCGAGCGCGCTGCTCTTCTCGACGGCCCAGCTGCTGGCATGGAAGGGTGTGCGGGAGCAGAACAACACGCTCATGGAAGCCTCGCGGGTGCTGGAACGGACCGTCGAGACGCTGCTCGCCTCGCCGGAGACGCGCACGCCGGACCTCGGCGGCCCGCTCGGCACGCGCGCCTTCGCCGACAGGGTGGTCGCCGGCATTTCGGCCGGCCAGGACATGCTTCGGTCCCGTTGAATCGCCGGGGCAACGGCTGCCGGGCTGCCGTGCAGCATCCCGCCCGCCGCCGGAACCGCGGCGCGGCTGCCCGGAGATGCCGGGAGTGTCATGAAATGTCATGTTTTGTCATGGTCCGCCGCGCCTCCGGTCCCGTTGCTGCCCGTCCGTATCCTGCATGCCGTTCCTCCATCGCGTTCCGTTCTCCCCGCCGCCGGCTCGCCCGGTGCGGCGGGACCCTTTTCCGCGCGTAAACGCGCGCGGGAGCGGGCGGGCGTCGGCGCCGGCGCGGTTCGCGCGCCTGATTGCCCGCGCGCGCGACCCCGAAATCAGGGCGCACCCTTCCCGTCCGTTTCTCAGGGGCTTTTTCGCGCCGGCGCGAACCGGGAGAGGAAGCGGCTCCGCGCGGACGCCGCCTTCCGTCCTCCCGCCTTATATCGGCGCGAATTTTCCCGATGTCAACCCATATCTGGAATTATTTCAAAAATTTTGTTCATATGGCGAATATCGTTCAGTCGCCTGCCTCTGCCGCCGGGCGTCAATGCGCCTCGGCGAAGCCGGAGTGGACCCAGGTGATGAAGCTGTAGATGTCGTGGACTGGCAGGCCCGTCTCGCGGCGGATGGCGGCAGCGTAGGGGGCCATGTTGGCGCATTCCAGCACGATGGCGCCGACCTCCGGGCAGCGCTCCGTGAGGCGGCGGGCGGCGGCCGTGACGTCGGCTTCGGCGGCGCCCATGTCGAGCCAGGGCCGGTTGCCGATCAGCACGCGGGTGAGTTCGCGCCCGCTTTCGGTGCCCTCGACCGGCGTGTCCGCGCGCGCGCCGACGGCAGTGAAGTGGTCGTCCCAAAGGCTCTCGCGGCTGACCGTGATGACGCCGGTCCGCTTTCCGGGCGGGAGCATCCGGTCCAGCGCCGGCACCTGCATCAGGGTCGATGAGGCGACCGGCACGCCGGCATGGGCGGCAAGCTCCGACTGGAAGAGCGACAGAAACCCGCAAACCGTGGTGACGGCCGCGGCGCCGCGGTCCACCAGCCGCCGGGCAGCGTCGAGGAAGTCGCCGTCCAGCCCTTCGGCGCGGCGGCGCACCACCCGCTCCGGCGTGGCGCCCCGCACAATCTCGTAGAGCACCGGGAAGGGCCAGGTGTCGCCATTGCCCATGTCGCCCGGCACGCGCGGGAAGCGGGCGTCCAGCATGAGGATGCCGACCGCCGCCCCGCCTACGGGCGCGCCTCCGGCGGCTATCGTCATCGCGGGAACACCCTCGGCGCCAGGCTGGCGTGGAACCAGGCCAGAAAGCTTGTGCGGTCATAGACAGGCAGGTTCGTGGCGGCGCGGATATCGGAGGCGAAGGGGCCCATCTCCGGCTCCTCCAGCAGCCATGCGGCGATGGCGGGACGGTCGGCGGCGGCCTGCCCGGCGGCGGCAAGAAGGCTGTCCCGCGCGCGTTCGATGTCGAGCCTGTCCTCGTCCGACGCGACGGCGTCGGCGAGATAGCCGGACGCGGCGATCCTGTCATTGTCTCCGGAGAAAGCCAGCACGCCGACCTCGGCATCGGGCGGGAGCATGGCTTCGACGAGGCTGCGCTGCGCCGCGAGCCCGCCGGCGAAGGGCGCGTCGAGAGCGTCCGCCAGGTCGAATTCGGCATTGAAGGCGAGGCCGATACCCTCTGCGCCTTCGTCCAGCAGGCCCCCGGCGGCTTCCAGCGCCGTCTCCCGGTCGGCCCGTTCCAGCACGGCGTAGCGCAGGCTGAAAGGAAAACTGCGGGCATTGGCCGGATCGCCGGGCAGCCGGGGAAAGCGCGTCCGGCGCACCAGCAGCCCGAGCCGGGCGCCGTAGAAGCTCTTTCCGCCTGTCGCGACCGCGTTCATCGAGAATCTGTCCTCCATTCGCTGCCAAGCTTACGAAGCCGCAGCGGTGCATGCTATAGCCTCTTCCGGGCAGTTCGAGGGCCGTAGAGGAAAGGCGTGACGACCAATGTTCCGAAGCTGATGGTCCTGCCCGGCGACGGGGTCGGACCCGAAGTGACGCGCCAGGCGCGGCGCGTGGTCGAGTGGGTCGCCGAACGGCGCGATTTCGACATCGAGATTACCGAGGCCGCGGTCGGCTACGAGACCCAGCTTCTCCACGGCACGGGAATCACCGACGAGGTGCGCGCCGATGCCGGGGCGGCGGACGCCATCCTGTTCGGCGCGGAGGGCGGTCCGGAATATGACGCCATGCCCCGCGACAGGCGCGGCCCGACCGGTATCGGCACCCTGCGCAAGGGGCTCGACCTCTTCGCCAATCTGCGCCCGGTCAAGGTCCATCCGGCCATGGCGGACCGCTCCAGCCTGAAGGCGGAGGTCATTGCGGGGGTGGACATGATCGTGCTGCGCGAGCTCACCAGCGGCATCTATTTCGGCCAGCCGCGCGGCATCGAGCGCCTGCCGGACGGCGAGGAGCGCGGCTTCAACACGCTGAGTTACAAGAGCGGCGAGATCGAGCGCATCGCCCGGGTCGCCTTCGAGCTCGCAGCCGCCCGGCGCGGCACCGTGCATTCGGTCGAGAAGTCGAACGTGATGGAGGTCGGCCAGCTCTGGCGGCGGGTCGTCGAGCGGGTCCACGCCGAGGGGCACGAAGCCGTCGCGCTCCATCATCTCTATGTCGATAACGCGGCCATGCAGATCGTGCGCTGGCCGAAGCAGTTCGATGTGATCGTGACCGGCAACATGTTCGGCGACATCCTCTCGGACTGCGCCGCCATGGTGGCCGGCTCGCTCGGCATGCTGCCCTCGGCCTCGCTCGGGCCGGCGGACCCGGCGACAGGAAGGGAATTATATACCCCACTTGACCCTGGCCTAGTTTCACCCTACATTGCTTGAAAGGGAGAAACGGTAATGGCAAACGCACCAGGCAAGGCCCACCGCAAAGGCATTTCGCTCATGGAGCTGGCCGCCATGTTCCCCGACGAGGCGTCAGCGGAAGCATGGTTTGAGGAAGTCCATTGGCAGGGGCATCGCTGCTGCGGCAAATGCGGTTCGACCAATACTTATGAGGTAAAGAACCGCAAGCCCGCACCCTACCGATGCAGAGACTGCAAGAGCTACTTCAGCGTCCGCACCGGCACCGCCATGGACGGAACAAATTTGCCGCTGCGCAAGTGGGCCTTCGCCGTTTACCTCTACGTCACCAGCCTCAAGGGCGTCAGTAGCATGAAACTGCATCGCGATCTTGGCGTTACACAGAAGACGGCATGGTTTATGCTCCATCGCCTGCGCACCGCATGGGAGGGAAGCGGGTTTGAGGAATTTGCCGGGCCGGTTGAGGTTGATGAGACCTACATGGGCGGCAAGCGCCGCAATATGTCCCGCAGCAAGCGCAAGGAGCTAACCGGACGCGGCACAGTCGGCAAGACCGCCGTTGTTGGGGCGCGCGACCGGGCAACAGGGCGCGTCCAAGCGCAACCCGTGCCGGACACGGTTATGGAAACGCTGATTGGCTTTGTGCGCCAGTATGTTGACCCTTGGGCAACCGTCTATACGGACGAAGCCGCTGCCTATAAGGGCTTGCCGCATAAGCATGAGGCCGTCAATCACAGCGTTGGCGAATACGT
>JAJECZ010000355.1 GCA_022821735.1 Alphaproteobacteria bacterium
TATGGAGATCGGCGCGGCATAGGGAACCAGCACGCCCTCGATCACCCCGGGCGAGATCACGCTGAACGCGAACGCACGCCACTCGGGCGGGCCGGGCCACCTCGTGATGCTCCGCGCAACATGCCGGGGGCCGCGCCCGGCATCGGGGAGGTCGATCGGCGGAACGGTATCGGCAAGGACAACCCGGCCGCCGGACGGGGCCGGGTCCCCGGACCGTGGTCCGGGGCAGGAAAGGATGGCTGGCACGGCAGGCCCCCGGCGGCGTTTGCCGGGCTCCACCCCGTCGGGGTCCGTCACACCTCGTCCGGAGCCGTTCTTCGACGCCGTGAGAGGCGCCGGGACTGAATGGCGAACGGCCTCCCGGGCGCGCACGCCCCCCGGACCGTCATCAGCTGACCTTGGTTTCCGGTGCGATTTCTATGCCAAACCGATTGCAAGAACAATCGGCAATTCCGTCAAGCTTTTGCCTGGCGCTCACAAACCGGCCGGCGACGGCTCGGCCTCATCCTCATCGGTGTGGACGGCGCTCACGATTGCGGCATGCAGCTCGTCATCCGCGTCCGCAACGCCGCGGGCCAGGGAGTCGAGGGCCCGGCAGAGGCGGTCCCTGTCGGCGCCGGCAGGCATGCTGTCGCGCCGGGCATCGAGCACCGCCACGGTCTCCCGCTGGGCCTCGCGCAGCCTTTCCCGCACCCGCTCGAATGCACAGGACGGATAGGGCTGGTGGGTCGTCATGTGGTCGCTCTCGGTCAGTAGACAAAAGGTCCGACGCCCCGCGAGGCCGCTGCGGCACATGCCGCGGGATGTCACACCCAGAAGTCCAGGCGGCCACGCGGGGCCAAGGCTATCTGGGCGAGCGGAAATCTGCCGTCAAGCCGGCGCAATTCTGGTCCGCCCTGATATCACCCGACGAGTGGTCGGATCCGGGCCAGGGACGCGGCATCTCGCCGGGCGATCCGGTCGACATCGAAGGCCATCTGTTGCTGTCGCAACTCTATGGCGTTCATGCCGAGGGCCTTGGCGACGAGCAGAGCTGTGGTCGCAGTGAGCGCGTGCTCGCCGCGTATGAGACGGGCCATGTGGTTGGGCGCCCGATCGATGGTTGTCGCCAGCGTTTCCACAGTCACATTCAGTTGACTGAGGCGGCGCCGAATTGCTGCGCCAGGGTGTTCCGGCGGAGGCGTCATGCGGGTCTCCCTTGTCCGATTCCGGAGACTATTTCGAGCTCCGGTGATTCATCGTCAAGATTTACGCGTGACGTGCATAATCATGGCGCCTGCAACGGACGTTCCCGGCTCCAGTCCCAGAATGCGCAGGCAACCCGACCAGCCATGTCGATCAGATCGGCAACTGCTCCACACCGGGCTCGCGGGTGCGCTCCACCGCGGTCCTCTGCTGGATGCGGCCCGTCTTTTTGTAAGCCCCTTGGCAAAACGCCCTTACGACAAGAGGTCATGTCGTTTTGTCCAATTGTTTACAGGTGATTTTTCAACAATCCGACAAATGGGTGCTCGACCTGACCACGGAATACCTCCAGCCACGCGCGTAGGGGTCCAAAATCTCGCCCAACTGTTTGGAGACGGCCCGCTTTTGTGAAAATTTTTGCAGGCTTGCCCGACGCAGCCGGCATTTCGCCACCACCCCGCCCTCCCCGCTCGGCCGGCACCTCGCTTAGCGCCCCCGTGTTCGCCTCCACGGCCCCGTGGAACGGTTGCGGCCGGCCTAAGACGGCCCGCCGCTCGTGAAGTCATCGCCGTCGTCAAGCGCCCCTTGGGGATCTGCCGGTTCGTCGCGGTCGCGGGCCCGCTCGGCAAGCCGCTCACAGGCGGCCTCGACTAGGCTCGCCGCGGCGGCGGCCACGCGCCCGCCTGCCTGGCGAAGCAGGACCCACGGCTGCAGGCCGCTGCCCGTCGTGTAGGCCGGTTTGCGGTTTGTGAAACCGCTCAAGCGCCCGAAATGCCGGGCGTCGGCGCTGGCCCGGTCGCCGCCATGCGCATGGGCGAGCGCGCGCGCGACCTCGCGCCGGACCTCCGGCGGCTGCGGCTCCGGCAGCCGGAGCCATGCCTGGTAGTTCGACGGGCTGGTCTCGAGGACCAGCGCCGGATCGTGGCCAGCAGAGCGCATCGCGTCGAGGCCGTCCTCGTCGACGTCGTCCAGCAGGACCAGGTCGTGCTCGGGCGCGGCCGGACGGATGTAGATATCGGAGCCGCGCGCATTCTGGCGCTTGAGCCAGGCCAGCCCGTCGAGGACCTGGCCCGCGCTCCAGGAGCGCTCCATCATCTGGCCACTGTCCCGGTCGCGGATGCCGAGCTCGTAGCGGTCCTGGCCCATGGCGGCGAGCTGGCGCTCGACGGCCGCCCGGGTCAGGTCGGGACGGCTCATCGGGCCTTCGGGATCCGGACGCGCTCGAACGCTGTTGGCGGACTCATTCTGAAGCTCTTCTCGCAGTGCCACCAAGTCTCGGACCTCGGCGGCGGCCACTGCCGTCGCGAGCGCGATTCGACCGCGCTCGGTCCGAATGCCGCGCAGATGCATGGCCGCGACATGCGGCCCGACATGCTGGCCGGGCACCAGGTCGAGGCCCTGTGCCGCGTAGCTCCGGTGATCGATCCGGGCGGCGTCGCCGGCGGCCTCCAGGGCCTTGTTGGCGGCCCGCGCCCACCGCGCGCGGGTCTCCGCCAGCCAGGCTTTTCCCCGAAGGCTGACCTTCAGGGCTCCGCCACTGGCCGGATCCGGGCGCTCCAGCCCGCGTCGCGCGGGAGCCGCCGCCCTCCGGAACCAGGTCTCCGCCGTCCGGTCGTGGCCGTCATGCCGGCGCTCCGACAGCACCAGATGGCAATGGGGATTGGTGGCGTCCCGGCCGGCGTGGATCGCGAGCGACCAGGGCAGGTTGTGATCGCCCGAGAGTTCACGGGCGAAGCGCTCGGCGAGGACGACGCGCGATGCCTCGGCCAGCTCGATCGGCAGCGCGAATTCCACCTCCCGGAAGAGGGTCCCATTCATCCGCTCGTGGGTGTCGGCCGCCCGCCAGTACGCCGCCGGGTTGGCCTCGGCCCAGGCCGGCATATTGCCGCTGGCCATATGCTGGACCTGCTCGGCATGGTCGCGGCGATACGGGCCCTGGCGCCAGATATAATCGATCTTCGCCGCGGCCGACTGGCCGCCTGACCGGGTCCCCACGGTGACGTGCATATGATAGATTGCCATGCTACGACAGATAGGTCATCGGGTTGCCAAAGGCGAGGCTACAGCGCAGGTTTTTCGAACGAGAAACCCCTAAGTGCGCCCTAGACAATATTGTCTGCGCTCTCTGGCTCGGGACTCGTCACATTGACGCTCCGGATGATGACATGCCAAAATAGCATGTATGACTACGGAGACACCAGCTCCGAGCGCCGCCGACAGTGCCCCGGCAGCCACGCCAAAAACGCCCCGTCGCCGGCGCTCACGAGAGGAGCGGATCGCGGAGCTCGACGGGAAGATCGCCAAGCTGCGCGCGCAAGCCAGCCGCGAGCGCCGGCGGGCCGAGACGGCGCGGCTGCTCCGGTGGGGACGCGCCGTCGAGGATGCCCTGGGCCGCGAGAGCAATGTAAAGCCTGAGGACCTCGCTCGGTGGCTCACACTGGGACGCGTAGCCACAGTCGAGCACGACCGTCTCCAGGCCGAACAGACCACTGCCAGGGCCCTCATCGCTCAGGGCGACAGCCTCGCTGCATGGGTTCAGGACTGGGCCGAATACGTGGATGAGATCTACGACATGCTGCCCCCCGAAGCCGATCATCTCGACATGCCCACCCGCTTCCCGCCGTCCCCCCCTAAACCCGGCGCCGACGACGGCTCGTCCGCGGCCTGAGGCGCTCAGCAGCGCCCGTGTGGCCCTGGGAGGCTGCTGGAGGCCTGCTCGGGGCCGCTCGGGCGCCAAACGGGCCGGAGTCCGCCCCTCACGGCACCTTTATGTCGCCGCCCGCCGCAGGCGGCTCACGAATTCGCGGCCTCGACGCCAATAGCGGTTGTGCTGAAGTCCGCATGGCCCGGGATCGCCGCTCCCCAATGTCTGCTTGTCAACAGTACAACACCACGACAAGCCTCTTTGTCGGTCTTTCGAACTTTAGCGATTGTCAGCAGGTCGCACTTCCGGCTTGTCAGCAGTCTTGACCGCCGGATGTGGACCGGAACGACGACCGCCCCACCTGCTCGCCCGAATCCAAGGCATACTATCGATATGCGTGACTCCCACGAACTCGACCGCGAAATGCCGGAGGGACTGTGCCGCTGGCCGGTCGGCGACCCGACCGCGCCGGATTTCTGCTACTGCCGCAAGCCCGCGGCGGGACCGGGTGAGCCTTACTGCGTCGCGCATCGCGCCCGGGCGTGGCGGACCCGGGAAGATCTCGCTGCGGACCGCGCCGCATGGCTTGTCGAGCAGCATCGACGACATCAGAAACCGGGGCATGCAGCATGACTCGCCCCGACCGATGGCGCCTCGAATCCCTCCCGGACACCGGTTGCGATCACGAATGGGGCCCTGGCGAACAGCGCTGGAGGCCGGATGACGGCGCAGATGATGCCTGGACACCCTGGGAAGAAGTGACCTGACCGTCAGCGCCGCAGGGCCAGGGCGGATACAGGCGGCCTCGGAAACGCAGTCCACGACCGCCGGGGAAAAGCCAGGCGACATCGCCTAGGCCCGGGATCGGCAGGTATGCGAGGCGTTTCCCCATGTCCTGGAGACCGTCGCGAATGCGCGTCCAGTCGCGCGACGGGCGGGCCATGCCGCCGTTGGGGTACAGCCATTCCTCGATTGCCAGCGGCGGGTTGTCGGGGTTCCAGGGGGGAGGGCCGTCGCCGCGCCAGTGTTCCTGGTGCCGCACAAGCGACGGGAAATCCAGGCGCCTGAAATCGGAATCGCGGGATCTGACATGCAGGTGTGCCATAGCCCCGACGGCCATCACCAGCGCGGGCGGCAGGCCCTTTACCTTGTCCAAATTCCCTCCAGACAACTCGTAGAAGGCCAACAACCATGAAACGGCCCGTCATCCTGGATCGCCGGAATCAAACAGCGGCAGGACCATCTGGGCTTCGTCCGACAGGGGCGGCGCGTCGCCCGGGTCGAGAAGGCGCATGTCGGAGGTGTCGGCCCTGTGCCATTCTATGAGCGCTCCTGCCGTCAATGCGGCCGGCGGGGATGCGCACCCGGCCGGCCCCCAACGGTCCGGGTGCGTATTCCTCTATTAGGGATATAGAGGTATAGGGTTTTCCTACACCGTTGGAATCGTTGGCAAAGATCCCCGTTTGTGTGACGGTAAAAGGGGGGTCTGCGTGACCGTAAAAGGGGGGTCTGTGTGACGGTAAATCGGTTAGGCATATGACTAATGGATTGCAATGCGCTGAACACCGGCATTCCGGCAGCAATGTAGACCGGGCACGCCCTTTCCTTTTACCGTCACACAAACGGATTTTAGCAGGCATTTGCAACGGTTTACGGGCAGGTCCCCGTCACGGGAATTCCGCGCCGCACCCGGCGTTGCAGGACATGGGCGACGGGCACGCTTGTCCAGTTGGCCTCGCCGCCCTGGCCCCGGGCGTATGCCTCGCAGAAACGGGCTGTCGCGCGGACCATTATGCCGCCGGGATGCCCGCGGCCCCCCTTGACGATGCGCGTGATTTCGATCGTTCCGGCGGCCGGGGCGGGCCGCGAAGGCGTCGGGCAGACATACTGGAGGGCGTTGAGGGACTCGATCAGGCGTTGGAACTGCTTTCGCGCCCGTGCTTCGGTCCTGTAGCTTTCCGCCGTGACGGGTTCGCCGGCATATCGCAGCACACGCCAGTGTTCGATGAAGCGTTCAGGACCGGGGCCGCCGCGGCGCAACGGGCGAAGCAGGTCCGGGATGCGTCCCTTGCGTCCCTTGCCGGCGGTCGCGCTCCAGGACAGGGCCGCTTCGATGCCCGCGACGGCGCGCATTGCCGTTCCCCAATAGCCGACGGGGAGGCCGTGCCTGTAACTGCTTGCGGTCGGCCTCCACAGGCCCCCGGACAGGCGCCAGGCGTTGCTGCTGCCGGCCTTGCTGCCGGCCTGCCACCATTTGCCTGCCCCGATGCTGTAGAGGGCGTCCAGACCGGTCAGTTCGTTTTCCTTTTCAAGCCTGAAGAGCCAGTGCGGCAGGCCGTCGCCGAGATCGGCGGACAGGAAGCGGGCGAGCTGCAGCAGCCTGCCGAGGCGCGGGATTTGCTCGGCGGGATCTCCAGACCATCCGGACAGCCGGATAAGGTCGGCCGCATTGATTTCCAATGTTCCGCCGAGGGCGAAGACGAGCTCGCCGAATCCCCGCAGATCGCCCCGCAGCGTCCGGTATTGCATGCCGGTAAGGGGGGTGTCTGCGAGGGCCGAGAGGACCATGTCTCCGGTCGCGCGCCCGTCCAGCGTTGCGGGCAGGACGTCCATCTGCCCCGGCGGCGGCCTTTGGCGGCGGTATCGGCGCATGGGAAGCGGGCCGGGCGAGGCGAAGGGTTCGCCGTCCATTTCCACGGTCACCAATTCGCCTGCGATCAGCGGGACCTGTGCGGCGGCATGGTGCAAGGCCGGAACTTTCGAGGCCTGGACACGCGCCCGGCTGTCCTGGACCATGTCGATGCGGGCATGGTCGATTCCGCGTGGCATGTCCTGCCAGGCCGCCACAAGGGCGCCGAGGGGGTTCGAGACCGGTCCGGCCCCTGTCGCCTGGAGGGTTTTCCATTCCGCGATGACGGCGGACAGCGGCTTAATTCCGGCTGCGGTCATGGCCCACAGCTCCATGGCGCCGTCTTCTCGGCCCAGCGCCGTCCATTGTGCCGGGGCCTGTGCGGCGGTCCTGGACAGTTCCAGGAAATGTTCGGCGACGGCCGGGGCCATGAGTTCCGTAAGGCGTTGGTCGGCCAGGCGGCGGGCGTCCGCCGGCATGACGTCCAGGCAGGCGCTTAGGCTGTGTTCGTCGGGCAGCATGCTCGCCGGGGCGTCCTGCCCGGGGCGTTTCCTACGCCATTCCATGGCCCCTGTCGCAGCTAGGAAGGCGTTGTTGTCGGCCGCCGTCTCGAGGGCTTCGATGAAATGGCGGCTGTTATCCGCCGGTGGGGCTGTGTGTGTCCGGACCAACCCTCACCTCCTACTCCGGCAGAATGTGAAATCCGTCATCTGTCCCGCCGCGCGCGCGCGCCTTCGCTCCGTCGCCGTTCGCTTTCGGCCTGACCTCGCCGTCTCGCGCCGCTGCTTCGCGGGCGGTCCGCCGCGCCTCGATCATCTCCCCGGGTGCTATGCGACCGCCGTGAGGATCCAGCTGCAGCCCGACATACTGGCCCGGTACGGCGCCCACCGGATCCGAATAGCGCGGGCACAGCCGGGCCCCCCAGGATTCGCGACCAAAAGAGGCCTTCAGGCACTCGACGAAGCGTATGTCGCTCCCGGGGCCCGCCCGCGACAGGTGCAGGACTCCGCGCGGGCTGTCGTACCATTGCCCGGATCCCGATACGGCGCCGGCGCCCGGGTCCTCGCCCGCCCGCACGGCGTCGCGCATGGCTTTTGTATCATGACAAAGTACGAGGGCGGCCGCGCCAGCGAGGGCCTGCAACTCGCGTTCTACGGCGAGGATGAACGCTATGACGGGTTCCGCTGCGTTCGGCTCGGCCCCCCCCATGGCTTTTGGTCCAGTGTCGATCACGACAAGCGCCGGCGAGACGGCCGCAATGGCGTCCCATGTCTCGCGCCAGACCGGAGACGGGCCATACGTCCGGGTCTGGGGATCGACACAGAAGATCGGCATCGCGTCTTTGAAAGCGTAGATGCCTTCCGGCGACCCCATGGCCTCGGCGACCATGTCGACCCGCTTTCTGGACATTTCGTAGGACAGCATAATGATCGGGCGCGCCGCGACCCGGAGGCCGCAGGCGGCGGCGGAAGGAAGTCCTGCTTCGCGCGCCCGGTCCGCTTCGATCGCCAGCCGGATACACAGCCACGATTTGCCTCCGCCGCCGCTGCCGGCCAGGACGGCGCATTCCCCCGCCGAAACGACAGGGTCAGAGGCATATTCGCGGTCCGGATCGTCGCGCCAGAGGATCGGGGCAGGCGGCGACAAATGCCGGTCCACGCCGCTGCGCTCGAGCGTTATCCGCGTCGGCGTCTCGCCGCTGGCCACAGCCTCCAGGACCGCGAGCGCCCCGCCGTCCTGGGCGAGGGCTCTGCGGGCCTCGGCAAGCCGCCGCCGCGCCGTTTCCGGGTCCACAAGAAGCTTCTGAGGATCATCGAGTGCAAACTGGAACGCGGTCCGGAACGCCTCCAGGCTGTCGCGGATGCGGGCCTGGGCGCCGGCCCCTCCAGGCCCGATCACAGCATCTTCTCCCGGAATGCAGGCCAGAGCCTGCCGGGCCAGCTCCTCGGGATCTGTCGTCTCACCGGTCCGCATGGCCTCGAGGGCGGCGGCGATCACGGTCAGGTCAGTCGTCATCCGCAGCCTCCCGTGTTGGTGAGAATTGTCGCCAAGTCCGGGCCCATGTCGGCCGGGTCCCGGCCGTCGGGCAGGCGCATGACGCGGCATGACATGCCCCGGATACGCAGCGCCAGACTGAGGCGGGCGGCCATGCGGGCGCTGGACCTGTCCCCGCCGTCCGGCCAGACCGTGATGGCGCGTCCGGCCCGGGCGAGGCGATCCGCCCTCGCGGCAAATGTCGTCCCGCATACAGACACGGCGTGCGCGCCTAGATACCAGGCCAGCGCCAGGGCGTCGGTCGGTCCTTCACACAGCGCCAGGGCGTCGGGGTCGCCGCCGTCCGCCCTGAACAGCCCGTCGCCCATGGGCCCGACCGTCGCGCGCCAGCGGTCCGCCCCGGAGAGCGGTGCAGCGTCCGCGCGGATTGCGTCCATATGCACCGCCAGGGCCCGGTCCGCCCGCGTAAAACGATAGACGATGGCCCCGCCCATGCCGGCAGGGCGCCGCGACAGCAGCATCTCGTGCTCCCGGACCACAGACTCCAGGGCGTCACGGGCAATCCAGCGCACACTGTCGGGGAGCGGGGTTTCACCGGCCCCGCCCCATACGCCGCGCGCGCCCAGGTGGCGGGCCGCCGGCGTGTCGGGGGTTGCGGGGACCGCCACCCGCCAGATCGCGGCGGCCTGCTCCGGCGTCGTTTTCCCGTCCGGTGCGGCCGGTCCGGGATCGGGCGGCCCCCGGGGTGCGGGCCGGGGCGCCGGAGCATGCCCGCCTTGGCCTGCCGGCCTGGCCTCGAGGCCCCGGGCCCGGGCCGCCTCGACGATCGCGGCGCGCTCGCAGCCGCCTCCCCAACATGTGAGCAGGGTCTTCCCGATGTGCGGGCCTGCGGCCGGGCGTGTCGTCGCGGGGCCGCCACAGGCTGGGCAGCGGCAGCGGTCCCGCCCGCGCTCGCCCCGGTCCGGCAGGGCGCGCCGGACCGCGTCGGGGCCGCCCGGGCAGTCGAGTACGGCGGCCGTCATGCCGTCTGTCCCGGCTTACGCACTCTAGACGTCCACAATGTGATTAGGCAGCGTCGCCGGTCGCGCGCGGCAGGCTCGCGAGCCAGCGCTCGATCTCGGACGCGGGCCAACGCACGGCCTTTTTGCTGACTTTGATGGGCCGCGGAAATTTGCCCGTGCGCATCAAGCGGTAAATCGTCGTGGTGGAGAGCCCGGTACGAATCTCGACTTGTGCCCGCCTCAACAGACGGTCTGTAGGGTCAGTCATCGATGGCTCCCTTGTCCGGTGTTGGCACAAGTTGCCGCCCGTGATTACGTCGTGCGTCCTAATTTTTTTCGCGATTCGGTGAGGACGCAGACGTGGGGTGTCGTCAGGCAGTGTCCTGTTCGACTTCCATCGCCGGTGCTTGTGTTGCCGGAACGGCGCAACCCGCAAGGCCGTGGCGTCACGGGATTCGCGGTTTCGTCCATCCCGGTTTTCGGTCCCCTGTCGGTGACGCGGCCTACATCAAGGGCCCTGGGCGGCAGGCGGCGGGCCGACGCCGGACCCTGGCGAGCCGGATATCCGGAACGGGGAGCCTGTTCCCTCGAACGCGGGGAGGCATGACGGCGGTGAGTCCTGCGAGCCCTGATCCCGGCCCCATCTCTGCGAGACACACACAAGCGGTCGCGCCCGGCCCGCCCCATGGCGCCCCGGGGCCGGCCGGCAACAGCAAGGTCCTACGCGCTAAAGTGACACGGAATGTCGGGCAGAGCCCGGTGAGTTAACGGCGGTATTTCAGCTGCTTTCTGGCCGCGTTCGGATCAAGCTCCACAAACAGGCGCCGACTATGTTTGAATGCCCAATTCGGACAGGATTCGGGCGTGGTGTGGCGGCAGGCCGCCAAACAGGTTAAAGGGGTATTTCACCCATTCATCTATGATTGTTTCCCAAGGCCCTTCGCTCCAGCATGTCTCCGGAAATACCCTATAAACTCTTGAAATTCTTTCGATGGTCTTGTAGGCTCGTTTGTTCCCGACTTGAGCGCTCCCGACAATATCGCAAGCGGATCCACCCTCCGCGCAACAGTCTGATGGTCCCGCACCGTTGCGGGTTGCATTCACGCCAAATCGAGCCTTGACGACATGCACGGTGTCAGCGATGACGATATTATCCGAAGGGCGGCGTATCCTGCCTTTGCGCGGCCTACGAAGAGTTCTGTCCCTACTGTCGGCTGCCCAAATCCATACAATTCCTGGCAAGACTGGCCGCTCCGTCCGCATTTGCCGTACGACCAAGGAATCCAAGACATCCCAAGCCCATGCTTCCGTCTCGGACGTCTCGACAAGCATCTCCATGATTTCATCGGAAAAGCCCTTCTTTTCCGCAAGTCGCTCCAACGCCTCTTTGAATTTGATGCTTGAGTCTCCACCATAGGATCGGGACAATTGCCGGACGCGCCGTGCGAAGAACACAGCTTCTTCGTATGTCGCTTTATCCATCATTGAGACCTACCTCGTTTCGGTTTCGACGTCCGCCGGACACGAACCCGGCCCACTGTTCCATGAGGGTCCGCCGGCGCTCCAGCAGGTCGCTGCGGAAATAGGCGCCCTCGACGCCTCCGACGCTATGCGCCAGGGCTGCCTCGGCAAGCTCACGCGGTTGAGCCGTGTCGGCGCACCAGTCCCTGAACGCCGAGCGGAAGCCATGCACGGTCGTCATGGCCGCGATGCCGCTGGTCCGCAGCAGCTTGGACAGCGTCATGTCGGCCAGAGGGCGTCCCGTCCTGATCGGGGACGGAAACAGGAGCCCGCTTTTGTCGTCCAGGCGTCGAGCCTGCTCCAGTACCTGCAGAGCCTCGCCCGAAAGCGGCACACGGTGCGTGGCCTTCGTCTTCATCCGCCCCGCCGGTATGGTCCACAGACGGCGCCCGGCATCGATTTCCTGCCAGGTTGCGTGCCGCACCTCGCCCGACCGGGCGGCAGTCAGGACCAGAAAATGGAAGCACAGCCTGGCGGCGATGCTCGCCTGGGTGGCGTATATCGCGTCGAGCGCCCCGGACACCTCGGCATAGGGCAGTGCCCGGAGGTGGGCCTTCGTGCGCGGCATGGGGGGGAGCCCGCCGTCAATGGCTTCGCCGGCGGCATTGTGCATGACATACCCATGCGCCTGGGCCCATTTCAGGACGGCACGAATACGCTGGCGCACGCGCCGGGCCGTCTCCGGCTTGCTGCTCCAGATCGGCGTCAGCACGCCGAGCACGTCGCGCCTCTCGATCCGGTCGAGCTTCATGTGGCCGAGCCGCGGGAAGGCGTATCGTTCGAGCGTCGCCAGCCATTGCGCGGTGTGCTTGCCGCTGCGCCAACGCCCCAGATTCGCTTCGTGTACTGTCACCGCCGCCTCGGCGAAGGTCGGCATGCTTGCCCGGCGCTTCTCGGCAAGGGGGTCGCGCCCTTCGGCGATCGCCGACCGATGCGCGTCGGCATGCTGTCTGGCCCCGGCAAGCGATACGGTCGGGAAGCCGCCCAGGCCGATGTCGCGGCGCCGGCCGTCGATCGAGGCCCTCAAGATCCAGCTTTTCGAGCCGCCAGGCGCGATTCGCAGGTACAGGCCGCGCCCGTCGCCGTACATTCCCGGCCTGGTGAGCGCCTTCGCTTTCGCCGCCGAGAGCTTGCTCAATCGCTCGTTCCCCTGCGGGGTTCGCACCTTGCGGAGCGTTACCCATCAATATACCCATCATTCCTGACGGCAATATACGGCAACATCAGGGCACGATCAACACTGTGGATCGATACAATCCCCCTTATATTCAATAGACTGACGGGCTTGTACGGGAACCTCTGAACCAGAAAAGTGGCGGACAGGGAGGGATTCGAACCCTCGGTACGCCTGTTGACGTACGACGGATTAGCAATCCGCTGGTTTAAGCCACTCACCCACCTGTCCTCAAGGCCGGCGAGACTTACAGAATCCGGGCCCTCGGCGTCAACGCCCAAACAGGCGTGAGGAGCACGGCCGGCCAGCCTTCGAACCGGGTCGCGGGATATGCTACACTCCGGTTGGAGCCAACCCCGCGAGAAGCCATATGATTCGTTCCTGTCTCGTCGCCGCTGCCGTCGCCGCGCTCCTGGCCGGCTGCAGCGATTCCAAGGTAGAGCACGACTATCCGGACCCGCTGTACCGCCATCTGCCCGGAAGTGACGGGTCCAGCTACCGTCCGAAGGACGGCGCACAGGGAATCTTCGGCGAGGGCGGCATCAATCTCCTGGGCAACGATGGAGAACAGGGCGGCACCGGAGGCGGAATTGGCGTTAACAGCTTCCTCTGGCGGGCATCGCTGGACACGCTGTCCTTCATGCCGCTGGCGTCTGCGGACCCCTTCGGCGGCGTCATCATCACCGACTGGTTCGCGCCGCCCGAAACGCCGGACGAACGCTTCAAGGTCACGGTGTACATTCTCGACAAGCGGCTTCGCGCCGACGGCCTGAAAGTCGCGGTTTTCCGCCAGGAGAAGGGCGAGGCCGGCTGGGTCGATGCGGCGGTGGGCGGTACGACGCATACCGACATCGAGAACAACATCCTGGCCCGGGCGCGGGAGCTGCGCATCGCCAGCCTGTAGCATCCGGGAGCACGGAGCGCCTTCATGGCCCGATACGACCACCGGGAAGCCGAGCCTTACTGGCGCCGGCGATGGGAAGAAGCCGGCTGTTTCACCGCCCGCGAGGATGCTTCGCGCCCGAAATACTATGTGATGGAGATGTTCCCCTACCCTTCGGGGCGCATCCATATGGGCCATGTGCGCAATTTCACGCTGGGCGACGTCGTCGCCCGCTACAAGCGTGCGCGCGGCTACAATGTGCTGCACCCGATGGGTTGGGACGCCTTCGGCCTGCCGGCGGAGAACGCTGCCTTCGAGGCCGGGGTCCATCCTGGCACCTGGACGCGCCGGAACATCGCCACCATGAAGGCGCAGCTTTCAACCATGGGCCTTTCCTACGACTGGTCCCGGGAACTTTCGACCTGCGAGCCGGACTACTTCAAGCATGAGCAGGCGATGTTCCTGGATTTCCTGGAGAGAGGGCTCGCCTATCGGCGCAAGTCGTGGGTCAACTGGGACCCTGTCGAAAACACCGTACTCGCCAACGAGCAGGTAATCGACGGCCACGGCTGGCGCTCGGGCGCGCCGGTCGAGAGGCGCGAACTTGCCCACTGGTTCCTCAAGATCACCGCCTACAGCGAAGAACTGCTGGACGCGCTCGACGAACTGGACCGCTGGCCGGACCGTGTGCGGCTGATGCAAGCGAACTGGATCGGCCGATCGGAAGGGGCGCGGGTCCGTTTCCGCCTCGAGGGACGCGCCGACACGCTCGAAGTCTTCACCACCCGGCACGACACGCTGTTCGGCGCCTCCTTCATGGCGATCTCGCCCGACCACCCGCTGGCGCAGGAAATCGCGGCGAAAGATCCGGGCATGGAGGCCTTTATCGCCGAATGTCGCAGCCTCGGCACCAGCGAAGCCGCGATCGAGCAGGCTGAAAAGCGCGGCCGGGATACCGGGCTCAAGGCCCTGCACCCGTTCGACGACAAGCTGGAACTCCCCATCTACGTGGCCAATTTCGTGCTCATGGAATATGGCAGCGGCGCCGTTTTCGGATGTCCGGCCCACGATCAGCGCGATCTCGACTTCGCCCGCGCCTACGGCCTGCCGGTGCTCCCGGTCGTCTGTCCGCCGGACGCTGACCCGTCACGCTTCGATATCGGCACGGAAGCCTATATCGGCGACGGACGGCTCATTAACTCGTCCTTCCTGGACGGGCTCGATGTACCCGAGGCAAAGCGCACCATGGGAGAGCGCCTGGAAGCATGCGGCTCCGGCGAACGCACCATCCAGTACCGCCTGCGCGACTGGGGCGTCTCCCGCCAGCGGTACTGGGGCTGCCCCGTCCCGGTCATCCATTGCAGCGAATGCGGCATCGTTCCCGTGCCTCGTTCGGATCTTCCGGTCACTCTGCCTGACGATGTGACGTTCGATGAGCCGGGTAATCCCCTGGACCGGCATCCGACCTGGAAACATGTCCCCTGCCCTTCCTGCGGCGCACCGGCCGAACGCGAAACCGATACCTTCGATACCTTCTTCGAGTCTTCCTGGTATTTCGCCCGTTATTGCTCGCCGGGCGTCGAGGACCGGCCGTTTGATCGCGAGGCGGTCGATTACTGGATGCCGGTGGACCAGTATATCGGCGGCATCGAGCATGCCGTGCTGCACCTTTTGTATTCCCGGTTCTTCAGCCGGGCGATGAAGGAATGCGGCTATATCGGGGTCGATGAGCCGTTCGCCGGCCTCTTCACCCAGGGCATGGTCTGCCACGAGACCTACCGCGCACCGGACGGGAGCTGGCTGCAGCCGAACGAAGTGGAAGATGACGGAAAGGGCGGCAAACGGCAGTTGTCGGACGGCGCCTCGGTAGCCGTCGGACGCTCCGAGAAGATGAGCAAGTCGAAGAAAAACGTCGTCGATCCGGAAGAGATCATCGACCGCTACGGCGCCGATGTGGCCCGGCTGTTCATGCTCTCGGACAGTCCGCCGGCACGCGACCTGGACTGGACAGAGGCAGGGGTGGAAGGCGCGTGGCGCTATCTCAACCGGCTCTGGCGGCTGGTTGACGAAGCGCCCGAGGCGCCTGTGAGCCCAGGAACCGGTCCCGAGGCCGAGGCGTTGCGGAACGCCACGCACAAGACGGTCGATGCGATTACCGGCGACCTCGAACGTTTCCATTTCAACCGGGCGGTGGCGCGGGTCCGCGAACTCACCAACGCCCTGGCTGACGCCCTGCCGGCCGCTACCCCCGCCATGGCGGCAGCCTATCGTGAAGGCATCGAAACCGCCGTGCGTCTGATTGCGCCGATGACGCCGCATCTGGCAGAGAGCTGTTGGCGAAGGCTGGGCGGAGAGGGCCTGCTTGCGGATCAGCCCTGGCCGACAGCCGACCCTGCGCGGCTTGTGGAGGACATTGTGGTGCTTCCCGTGCAGGTGAACGGAAAGCTGCGTGACCGGCTGGAGATCGCGCGCGGTTCGGAGGCGGCAGACGTCGAGTCGGCGGCGCTTGCGCTTGCCGGCGTCCAGAAACAACTGGAAGGCCGGCCGCCCCGCCGCGTCGTCGTCGTGCCCGACAAGATCGTCAATGTCGTGGCCTGAGAAACTCGCGGCCGCCGTCGCCGGGCTGCTGCTCGGCGCCATGCTCGCCGGCTGCACGCTCGAGCCCGTCCACGCGCGCCGGCCTCAGCAGGGTCCGGACGTCACGGCTCTCATGGCGCAGGTGGAAGTGGAACCGATTCCAGACCGTATCGGCCTGTTGCTGCGCCGCCGGCTGGAGGAGCGCCTCGCTCCGGGCGGGCTCGCAGGCCCTGCACACTACCGGTTGCGCGTGCAGTTGAGGTCATCGGCCGCCGGCGCTCTCGTCGGCAGGAGCGAAAGGGTGACGCGCGCCGACCTCACGCTCACAGCCGCGTTCGAACTCTTTGAAGACGGACGCGAACGGCCGGTGCTCCGGAGCTGGGCGCAATCGGTTCACAGCCACGATGTGTTGGAGTCCGTCTTTGCGACGCGGGCGGCGGAGCGCGCGGCCCGCGAACGTGGCGTGGAAGCGTTGAGCGGACAGATTGCGCGGCGCCTCGCCCTCTTTTTCCGGAGCGGGGAAAAGGCCGGATGAAGCTGTCCGGTCGGCAGATCGGCACATTTCTGCGAAACCCACCGCCGCCGGAGCTGCTGGCCGTCGTCCTTCACGGACCTGACGAAGGGCTGGTACGGGAGCGGGCCCGACTGCTCGCAGGCATGATCGTCGAGGATATGCAGGATCCGTTCCGGGTCGCCGCATTGTCCGGACCGGACCTTAAGGCGGATCCGGCTCTGCTGGCCGACGAAGCGGCTGCCATTTCGCTTACCGGCGGCAGACGGCTGGTGCGGCTGCGCGCCGCCGCCGACGATTGCGCGACGGCGCTCGAGGCCGTTCTGGACGGTCCCGCCGCCGATGCGCTCATCGTGGTCGAGGCGGGCGATCTTCCGCCGCGCTCCAGGCTGCGCAAGCTGGCCGAATCTCACCGTCGCGCCGCCGCCCTGCCCTGCTATCCCGACGACGGCGATGCGGTCTCCCGTATCGTGGAGGAAGCAGTGCGGAGCATCGGCGCCAGGATCGAGCCGGATGCGCTCGCCTTTGCATCGGACCATCTCGGAAACGACCGCATGGCGACCCGCATGGAAGCGGAAAAGCTCGCGCTCTACGCGGGCGACGGAGGGACGATCACGCTCGAGGATGCCGTGGCCTGCGTCGGCGACTCAGCTGTGCTTTCCTTTGACGACATCGCCTTTGCCGTAGGCGCGGGCGACCTCGCCGGGCTCTCGGGCGCCCTTGACCGGGCGGCGGCCGAGACGACGGCGCCGGTATCGATTCTGCGCGCGGTCGGACGCCACTTCCAGCGCCTCGATGCGGCGCAGACGCTCATCGCCGCCGGCCAGGCGGACGACATCCGGACCGCTATGACCCGGCTGCGCCCTCCGGTCTTCTTCCGGCGCCGGGACGCATTCGGCAGACAAGTCCGGCGATGGCCGCAAAGCCGGATCCTCGCCGCTCTCGCGCGCCTCAACCGGGCCGAAATCGACTGCAAGACCACCGGCCTCCCCGACCGGGCGATCGCCGAGCGCGCCCTGGTCGAGCTGGCCCGGGCCGGCGCTCAGGCCGCCCCGGCAATGGCAAGGAAATCGGCCGCCGAAAGGCTTGCGCCGCCGACCAGCGCGCCGTCCACGTCATAAGGCGTCAGCAGCGCGGCCGCGTTGTCGGGTTTGACCGAGCCGCCGTAGAGGATTCGCGTTGCCGCGCCCCGGCCGCCCAGCGCAGAGCGCAGCGCTGCATGGACCGCGGCGACTTCATCCACGGTCGGCGTGCGCCCGGTGCCGATAGCCCAGACCGGTTCGTACGCGACCACTGTATTTCCCGGCTGTGCGCTCTCCGGCAGGGAGCCGCGCAAGCTGGCCGCCACGACGGCTTCCGCCTCACCCGCATCGCGCTCGGCCGCCGTTTCACCGACGCAGACAATGGCGATAAGGCCCGCCCGGTGCGCGGCCGCCGTCTTCGCCCGGACGGCCGCATCCGTCTCTCCGTAGGCGGCGCGGCGTTCGGAATGGCCGGCAATGACATACGAGCAGCCGGCATCGGCCAGCATCTCCGCCGAAATGTCGCCGGTATGCGCCCCGGCCTCGCCGGCGTGGCAGTCCTGGCCGCCGAGCGCAACCCGGCTGCCTGACAGCGCCGATGCGACCGGGGCCAGCAGGGTCGCGGGCGGACAGACCAGGAGCTCCGCCGCCCCCTCCGGCGCGGCCGCAAGAGAACGCGCGAGCGCGAGGCCGTCGGCGGCGAGGCCGTTCATTTTCCAGTTGCCGGCAATGAGCGGGCGGCGGGCGGCGGTCATCGGGTCTTCTTCTCCTGCTTCCCGGCCAGCGCGCGCACGGCCGACGACATGGCGATCCGCCCCTCGCCCTTGTAGGCCTCGTGGTTCGCCTCGATCATGTCGCTTCTGTAGAGGTAGTTGATCATGACACCGGCGGACTGGGCGCGCCCGTCCTCGGAGAGGTTCGCCAGCCAGTTCAGCCGTTCCATGCGCGCCCCGTTGGAGAGGTGGAAATGCGCGACCGGATCGGCCGCCCGGCCCCTGCGCCTGGCGTGGACGAGATAGCGCGCCACCGCCCGCAGAACCGGCCCCTTCGCCGCTTCGGCTGCCTCCGGGTCCTCCCACCACCCCGGTTTCTCCAGGGCGGTCTCGACGGCTTCGTCGGGATTGTCTTTGAGCCACCGCCCGAAACCGGGGATCGGAGAAAGCGTGGCGAAGGTCTTGAGGTTGGGCAGTTCGGCGCGCAGATCGTCCACGACGCGCTTGATGAGGAAATCCCCGAACGCGATGCCGGCAAGGCCGCGCTGGGCGTTCGAGATCGAATAGAAGACCGCGGTATCGGCGCGCGATGCATCGCCGACCGGGCTCTCTTCGTCGAGCAGCGCATGCACATTGTCCGCAAGCCCCGCCTCAAGCGCGACCTCGACGAAAATCAACGGCTCGTCCGGCATGCTCGGGTGGAAGAAGGCATAGCAGCGCCGGTCGGAGTCGAGGCGGTTCTTGAGGTCCTGCCAGCTTCGGATGGCATGCACCGCTTCATAGTCGATGAGTTTCTCCAGCAGCGACGCCGGGGCATTCCAGTCGATCCGCCGCAGCTCCAGAAATCCCACATCGAACCAGCTCGCCAACAGGCGCTTCAAATCCTTTTCCAGGCCGGAAAGCACCTCATCCCCGCGCGCGAACCGCATCAGGTCGTAGCGCAGGTCGACCAGGAATTTCACGCCGTCGGCAAGCGCATTGAACTGCCGCAGCAGGCGTTCGCGAGGCGCGCTGAGCGCATCCCTGAGAGCGTCTTCCGCTGCGGCCCGGCCTTCCGGGGACGCTGCCGCCAGCGCCGCCGCCGCCCGCTCGGCCGCCTCCGGGTCGCGGTCGAATTCCGTCGCCAATATGGTGAGGTAGCGGCGGCGGCCCGTCTCCGACAGCTGCATGTAGGCCTTGCCGAGCTCGGCCGCCCGGTTGCGGGCCGAGACTTCGCCGCCCTTGCCTTCGAGGCATGCCCAAAGGCGTTCCCGGATGCGCTCCGCGTCCCCTTTCTTCAGGTCGGGGTCCGGATCGAGGATATCGCCGCCGATCAGTCCCCGTACAGCCCCCTTCAGCCCCGCCAGCGTGCGGTCGAAGAGCGTTGAGGCCGCTGCTTCGGTCTGGCTCATGCGGCGAACATCCGGCGAAGAACGGCCGGCAACATGTCCGGCAGGTCCCCGGCAATCAAGCCCGGCCCGAACTCTTCAGCCGCCTCTCCATGCAGCCATGTTGCCGCAGCCGCAGCCTCGAACGCGGCCATGCCTTGCGCCATGAGGCCGACGGCCATCCCCGCCAGCACGTCGCCGCTGCCGGCGGTCGCCAGCCAGGGCGGCGCATTCGCCGAAATGGCGGCGCGTCCGTCGGGCGCGGCGATCACGCTGTCGGCGCCCTTGAGCAGGACGGTCCATCCGCTGGCCGCCGCCGCCGCGCGCGCCCTTGCGAGCCGGTCGCCGCCGAACGCAAAGAGGCGCGCGAACTCGCCGTCATGGGGCGTCAGCAGCCCGGCATCGTCCCGGCCCTCAGGCAACCGGCCCGCCATGGCGGTCAGGGCGTCGGCGTCGAGCACGACCCCTCCGGCGCGCGCGCAGGCCGCCTCCACGGCGGCGACGGTTTCCGCACCGAGGCCGGCCCCGGGCCCGACCAGCACGGCGTTCCTGCGCGCATCCTCCAGCAGGCGCCGGAAGTCCTCCTGCCCGCTCCGCCGCACGACCAGCGCCCCCGGCAGCGAGGCGGCATAAACCGGCCAGGCTTCGTCCGGCGCGGAAACGGTGACGAGGCCCGCGCCCGCGCGCATCGCGCCCCGCGCCGCCAGCCGGGCCGCGCCGGTCGTTTCCGCCCCGCCCCAGACGACCGCATGGCCGCGCGTATATTTGTGGCTCTCCGGCCCCGGAAACGGCAGCGTCCACAATTCCGGCCCGTTCTCGAATGCGGTTGATCCGATCTCATCCAGCACCGCCTCCGGAATGCCGATATCGGCCACCTCGACCTCGCCGCAATGCAGCCGCCCCGGAAGCAGCAGATGGCCCGGCTTCTTGCGGAAGAAGGTCACGGTCAGATCAGCGCGGGGCGCGTGGCCCAGCACCGCGCCCGTGTCTCCCGCGATACCGCTCGGCAGGTCCACCGCGACCAGCGGCAGGCCCTCCGCCGCTTCCAGAACCTCCCTTGCGGCGCCCGAGACCGGCCGTTTCAGCCCGGCCCCGAACAGCGCGTCGATGACGAGCCGGGCGTCCCCCAGCGCTCCGGAGCCGAGCGGCTCGACCGGCCCCGGCCAGCTTCGCGCCGCCTCGGCCGCATCGCCGGCGAGCGCCTCCCGGCTACCCGACAGCGCCACGCGCACCGGCCAGCCGGCAGCCTGCAGCCGCTCGGCCGCGATGAAGCCGTCGCCGCCATTGTTGCCGGGCCCGGCAAGCACCAGGACCGGCCGCGGGCTCCAGCGCCGTCGCACCGCATCGGCGATGGCGGCGCCGGCATTGCGCATCAGCTCGAAGCCCGGATGCTCGCGGTCCGCCGCCAGCCGGTCGGCCCGGCCCATCTCCTCGACCGTCAGCAGGGCCTGACGGAAGCCCGTTGCGGCAGGCGCCTGTTCGTTCAGTCCCATTCCATGACGCGCCTGCCGT
>JAJECZ010000050.1 GCA_022821735.1 Alphaproteobacteria bacterium
AGAACGACCGGGCGGCGGCTGCCGCCGACCGAGGCCGAGTTGTGCGGCGAGCCGATGACGTTCGGCAGGTCGAGCAGCGGCGTGTCGATGCGGAAGGCGCCGTGGCGGACCGGCTCCACCCACCAGGCGTCCAGGCATGCGGTAAAGGACGGCCGGGCGGCGAGGTGGTCGTAGAGCGCGCGCTCGTCGATAATCTCGCCGCGCGCCAGATTCACCAGGATGGCGTTCTCCTTCATGCGCCGGAGCGCATCCGCGTCGATAACCCCTTCGGTCGCGGTGCTGAGCGGCGCGGTGATGAACAGGATGTCGGCGGCTTCGCAAAGCTCGTCCAGCCGGTCCGGCGTGCCGATCCAGTCGGTCGGCTCGTCGCTGGCGCCGCGCCGGTTGATGGCGTGGATCCTCATGCCGAAGGCGCGCATCAGCCGCGCGACCGCCACTCCGATGCCGCCGAAGCCCAGTATGCCGCATACGCCGCCGGCCAGCCTGATATTGGGCACGAACTGGTTGAATCGGCCGGCGCGGAGCTCGGCATGCTCGGCGAACAGGCGCTTGGCGGCGGCCAGCGCCAGGGCGGCGCCGTGCTCGGCCATCGGCTCAGCGGAGGCGCCGCCATTGCCGGCGACCGGCAGCTCCGGCGGCAGGTCCCTGAGCGGCATGAAGTCCACGCCGGCAGGCAGCATCTGCAGCAACCGGGCGCCGGCCAGCAAAGGCCACTCCTCCCGCCGGAAGTCGTTGCCCGTATGCCGGGCCAGCAGAGCCGCCGCGCGTTGCAGCATGTCCGCGCGGGCCTCGGGCGACGCGGCGTCGGCGAGATGAAGGAGGGGGCCTTCTTCGCCCCAGGCTTCGGCGATCATGCCGCGGTCCCGCTCGCTGGCGTCGAACGCGACGACAAGGGCGTCTCTCGTCAAGGTCTCCGTTCTCCCGCGCGTCTGGCCAGCACGGCCTCGCGATAGCCGATATAGAGGCCCGATGCCACAATCATGCCGGCTCCGACCCAGGTCCAGAGGTCCGGGAAGTAGCCGAAGACGACGAAGCCCAGCAGCGCCGCGAAGATGAGGTGGCTGTAGTTGAACGGCGCGATGACGGATGCGGGGCCGCTGCCGAAGGCGATCGTGTACAGATAGTGGCCGAGGCCGGAGAGCAGGCCGAGGGACACGATCATGCCGATTTCGACGGGGGCGGTGGGCGTTCGCCAGTCGCCCCAGACGACGAGGCTGAGCGCGGCCGTTCCGACCACGGTGGCGATGGTCGCCGACGTCGCCGGGTCCTCTCCTGCGGAGAGCTTGCGCGTCAGCAGCGAGTAGAAGGCGCTCGTAAAGGCCGACCCGACCGTGAAGACGATCTGCCAGGGCGTGTCGCCGAAACCGGGGCGGATGATGACGAGCGCGCCGATGAAGCCGACGACGACCGCCGACCAGCGCCTCGGGCCGACCCGTTCGCCAAGAACAGGGCCGGAGAAGGCGGTAATGAGCACCGGCCCCAGCATGGTGATGGCCGCGGCGGTCGCGAGCGGCACCCACTTGATCGCCAGGAAGAAGCACAATGACGAGAACAGCAGGCAGGCGCCGCGAAGGATCTGCGCCGCCGGGCGCGCAGTCCGCAGCCGCAGGAAGCGCCGCCCGCGCACGGGCGTGAACACCGCAAGCATGAAGAGCAGCGCGCCGGCATAACGGGCCCAGACGAGCTGCACGGGCCCGTAATCCGCCCGCAGCATCTTCACCTCGACATTGAGGATGGAGAAGAGCGCGACGGCAGAGACCACGAGCAGGATCGCCAGTCCGATGCGGTCGCGGGGCTGGTTCATGGGGCGCAGGCGCGGGCCGGGCTACTGGGCGGCGGCTGCGCTTGCGAGCTGGCGATGGACGAGTGCGGCATAGAGGCCCCGCCGCGCCAGCAATTCGCCGTGCGTGCCCGTCTCGACCAGCCTGCCGCCGTCGAGCACGACGATCTTGTCAGCATCCCGGACGGTGGACAGCCGGTGGGCGATGACGACGGTGGTCCTGTCGGCCTTCAGCACGTCCAGCGCGCGGCGCACGGCGAGTTCGTTCAGCGCATCGAGGTGGCTGGTGGCTTCATCCAGGATCAGGATTGGCGCGTCCTTCAGGAATGCCCGCGCGATGGCGACCCGCTGGCGCTGGCCGCCGGAGAGGCTGGCGCCGCGTTCGCCTACAATCGTTTCCAGCCCGTCCGGCAGAGTCCGAACCAGCGGGCCCAGCGCGGCATGGTCGAGGGCTGCCGCGAGCTCAGCTTCGCTCGCCGAGGGCCGGGCGATCGTCACATTCGCGCGCAGCGTGTCGTTGAACAGGTACGTATCCTGCGAGACCAGTGCGATGCGGCTGCGCAAATCGTCCAGCCTGTAGTCGCGCAGGTCCACGCCGTTGAGCATGATGCGCCCGGCATCCGGGTCCCAGAAGCGCATCAGCAGTTGCGCGGTTGTGGTCTTGCCCGCGCCGGATGCTCCGACCAGCGCCACCGTCTTCCCGGCCGGGATGGTCACCGTAACCTCGCCGAGCGCCCGCCGGTGCTGGCCGGGATAGGCGAAGCTCACGCCCTTGAGGGCGAGGCCCGCCTGCGCCTCCCCGCCCGGCTGCGCGCCGGGGCCGTCCTCCACCGGCACCGGCTCGTTCTCCAGCGCGTAGTAGCGCCGGGTGGCGCCCAGCGTGTCGGCCAGCCGCCGGCCGATATGG
>JAJECZ010000517.1 GCA_022821735.1 Alphaproteobacteria bacterium
CGTTTTCGTCATGGTCTCTCCTTTCCGTCTGTCTCCGTTTCGTTCTCCCCACTCCCGCGTTGAACGCGGCGAACATTGCCGATGGCGGCGTTGGCGCCGCCCCCGCGTTGAACGCGGCGGGACCCTGTTTCGCGCGTCTCGCGCCCGCCCCTGCACGGGCGGGCGGGCGCGCCTTTGTGCCGGCGCGGTTTGCGCGCCTGATTGCGCCTGCGCGTGCGAAGGCCGAACGCAGGGCGCACGTCTCCCATCGCTTTCTCAGGGTTCTTTTTTCGCGCCGGCGCGAACGGGAGGAAACCGGCCCCGCGCGGATGCCGGTCCCTTCCTGCCGCCCCATATTAGCACGGCCCATTCCGATGTCAAGACTATTTCAAAGAATTACTTCATATATTGTGAACAAACAGCTCGCGGCAGTCACGGGTCCGGCGGAACAGGCCCCTTGTCTTGAGGGCAGGCGTCGTCATGCTTGCCCCGACAGCGGCGAGAGAGGGGCCTGACGGTGGAACCGAATGCCGAAGCAGCTTATGCCAATCTGGACCGGCTCTCCTGTCTGGAGATCCAGGGAGCAGCCCTGCCGCACGGCGTCAAGACGGGCCTTTACGAGGCGGCGCGGGAAGCCGAGGGCCGGCCGCTCACCCTTGCCGGCGCCGAATTGCTCGACCGGCCGCCGGCCCGTATCGGCATCGTCACGGGGGCCGCCGTTCCCGACCATATGCCTGCCGGGGAGAATGACGGACCGCTGGGCTCGGTCGTTCTGGCGCGCGCTCTCGCGGCCATGGGGCATCGGGTCAGCTTCTATACCGACCCGCCGGCCGCGCCCCCGATAGAGGCCCTGGCGGCGCGTTGCGGCCTCGACGCGCCGACGGTGCATCTGGGCCTGCACGACACCGCGCAGCAGGACGCCATCGCCGCGGAGCTGGATGTCGCGGTGGCCGTGGAGCGCCACGGCGGCAATCCGAACGGCAATCTCTACGGCGTCACCGGCACGCCGCGGCACCCCTTCCGCGCGAACGTGGACCATCTGTTCAGGACGGTGGCCGCTGCCGGCAAGCCGACGCTCGGCGTCGGGGACGGCGGCAACGAGGTCGGTTTCGGCAGGATCTACGACACGCTTTGCGAGCGGATGCAGGAATACAATCTGAAGGAGAAGACCGCGTGCGGCGGTGGCATCTTCACGGTGATGCCGACCGACGTCCTGGTCGTCGGCACCTCGTCCAACATCGGCTGCTACGGGCTCGTCGCCGCGCTTGCGCTCAGGCGGGGGGAGCCGGAGCTTTGCCACACGCCGGAGGAAGAGCGCGCCATCACCGCCTATGGCGTCGAGCTCGGGCTGACCGACGGGGGCAGCGGCAAGGTGATCGCCGCTGTCGACGGCGTGCCCGTGGAAGACAATGCGGCCGTCGTCCACCTCATGCGGGCGGTCGTCCGCCGCGCGCTCGCCCGGCCCGGCGACCGGGGCTTCTAGAGCGAAAACCGGGCCTACACGCCGAAGGTGAAGCGGGAGCCCAGGTTGGAGGCGACGAGCCGCTCCGGCATGCGCCGGCGCATCGCCTCGATGAAGGCCGCGCCGGTGCAGTGCATCGGGACCACCACGTCGGGGGCGAGGCGTTCGAGCTCGTCGATGGTGTGCTCGATATAGTCGGGCTTGGCGGTCGCCAGGTGGAAGCCGCCGATGACGGCGTGGAGCCTGTCGACGCCGGAGACCGCCATCGCCGTCTTCACCGAGTTCACGATGCCGGCATGGCCGCAGGACGAGATCACGACGAGGCCGCGGCCCCTGACGATGTAGCAGGTGGCGTGCTCCTCGGGGTGGCTGTCGCGCACCAGCTCGCCGCGCCGCTCCGCCTCGGAGAAATGGTCGTAGGGCGCCAGCATCGAGCCGCCCGTGACCTCCTCGAAGGTGTTGCGGGTGATGTAGCCGGTAGTGAAGGGGCCGGGCAGCGCATGCGGATGCGGGCAGCACACGGGCACGACGTTCTGCGCCAGCAGGCTCGTCCGGTCGGGCGCGCCCCAGCAGACATAGTCCCGCTTGCCCCCGGCCTTCGGCGGCGGCCCGGTCGGCACCCAGCGCACCGAGAACGCCTCCTCCGCGCCGACGAACAAGGAGAGGTCGCCCTTCATCGCCTTGCGGTGCTGCGTCACGAAGCCGTCGAGCCCGCCATAATGGTCGCGGTGGCCGTGGCTCAGGATCAGCCCGTCCAGCTTCGCCGGGTCGATGTCCAGCAGCGAGGTATTGCGGTTGATGATCTCCGGCGTGAAGCCGAAATCCAGCATGTATTGCGCGTTCACGCCCCCGGCGCGCGATTCCAGATGGAGCGCGAGCCCCCATTCGCCGGCGAGCGTCGTCATCGGCCGGCCGGGGATCTGGCCCACATGCTCGATCGTCACATGACCGTGCTCGGCGCGCGGCAGGAAGCGCTCATAGTGCGAATCGACGACCACCCGGACCGACAGGCGCTCCACCACGGGGGCCGTGAACGGGGTCTGCGCGGCGATGCTCATCGCGTCCTCCCTTTGCAGCCGATTCGCCGGCGCGGCGGACGCAGGCGCCGGTCGCGTTCCCCGTCCGGTTCACGGGAATCAAAGATTATCGGCATCTCCGCTTTGCGGCCAAGGGCTTTTCCGACCGGTTCCCCGGAGGCACGCGCCTCGCAGTGTCCTTCCGGTCCGGCGTCAACGGCCGCCGCAGCGGCCGGAGAAACAAGGGATGGCGGCTATTCGCCCGCTGCCTTCGGCGCGGAATTCCGGTGCAGCAGGCCCTCAAGCAATCCTTCGAGCCTGGACACACAGCCGGCCAGTTCGCGCATGTCGCGGCTGTGGCGGTCTGACATGTCCCGCATGTCCCGCGTCATGCGCCAGAACAAGGCAGCCATTCCGATAAGGGTGGCACCCGAAAGGGCCGTGTCGAGATTTATATCCATGACCGGGATTCAAGCAGGTCGAAACAGGGAGGTCAATGTTTCGATGCTTATATATCAGTGATCCTTGCTGCGGTCGCGGAGATAGTCCTCGGTCGTGCGCACGCGGGGCCGCTCGCCCATGGCGAAGGGGTTGTCCGTGGAATGGTACTGGGCGTTGATGCGGCAGTCGTCGCACATGCGGATCAGGCGCGAGGCCTCCGAGCCGGCGAACATGGAATGCTTGCCCGCCAGTTGCTCGACGATCCGCTCCACCGTGGACTTCACGCCGAAAGGCTTGCCGCACTCGATGCACTGGTAGGGCTCTTCCTCGTTGAGCACGCGCTGCTCCAGCGCGGCGTCCGACAGGTCGAGGCGGGGCTCGAGGGAAACGGCATCCTCGGGGCAGACCTGCACGCAGAGCCCGCATTGCAGGCAGGCGTCCTCCTGGAAGCGGAGCTGGGGCAGGTCGGGATTGTCGCCGAGCGCGCCGGAGGGGCAGAGCGAGGCGCAGGCGAGGCAGAGCGTGCAGGCGTCGGTATCGACCGTCACCGAGCCGTAGGGCGCGGCCTCGGGCAGGGGCAGCATGGCGCCCGCCGGGTTCAGCGCCTGCGCCGCTAGCCGCGCGACCTGCCGGCGGGAGCCGAGCGCGAGCACGGGCTCGGCCGGCAGTGCCGCAGCCTCGCGTCCGTAGAGCGCGTCCGACAGCGCATCGGGGTCGCCGACCTCCAGCAGGCGAAGCCGGCCGTCGCCGCCCATCGCCTCGGCGAGCGCAAGCTCCCGGCGCGGCGCCTCGTCCTCGGCGCGCGGCGGCAGCAGCAGATCCACCGACGCGAAGCCGCCGGCGAGCGCCGCCAGCATTTCGGCATGGCCGAAGCCGGCAATCGCCTCGACCTCGAAGGGGACGGTATCGGCCGGCAGGCCGCGCCCGAAACGCGCCGACAGCGCCACCATCTCCGCGCCGAAGCTCGTGTCCGCGACCAGCAGGCGCGGCGCGGCGCCCCCTGCCTTGCGGTAGGCCCCGGCGAGCGCCTCCATGCGGCGGAACAGCGAAGCCACCGGCGGCGCATCGAAGGATATGGCGCCGGACGGGCAGACGGCCGAGCAGGACCCGCAGCCGGCGCAGACCATCGGATCGACCGCCACATGGTCGCCGGCGGGCGCGATGGCGCCGGTCGGGCAGATGTCGAGACACTTGTTGCAGCCGCGCTGGCTGGCGCGCGAGTGGGCGCAGAGGCTTTCCTCCAGCCGGACGTAGAGGGGCTTCTCGAAGGTGCCGACGGTCTGCCCGGCCTCGAACACGGCGGCGGCGACGGCGTTGGGGTCGCCGGGGTCGGCCCGGAAATAGCCCTCGCGCTTCTCATGGGCGGGGAACAGCGGCGTGCCGCCGGACAGGTCGAGGATCGAGTCGCACTCGCTCTCCGCGCCGTCGCGCGGGTCGGAGAAGGCGAAGGCGCCGCGCCCGCCGGGCTCCATCTGCCGGAGGCCGTCGATCCGCAGCCGGAAGCCGCCGAGCGCGCCTGTGGCCGTTCTCAGCCTGCCGACCACGACCTCGAAGCGGCGGTCTACCGGCAGGTCCCCCGGCGGCTTGGAAACCAGTACCGTGACGGACATCGGCTCGGCCAGGCGCTCCGCCGCCGCCAGCGCCGCGGCCTCCCCGCCGATCACGAGGCAGCGCCCCTCGGAGACCACATCCACGGTCCGGGTCTGCGGCGCGGCGAGCAGCGCCTGGGCCACCAGCGCCGCCTGTTTGGGGCCGGCCTGGGCGCCCTCGTCCGACCACCCGGCGCGGTCGCGGATATCGACCAGCATCGGGACAGGCGCTTCCAATTCCTCCGCTATCTCCTCGAACCGCGCCCATTCCTGCTGGCAGGCGATGACGGCATTGCCGTCCTGTATGGCTTTCGCGGCGGCGCCGGCTTCCATCGTGCAGAGCGCGCTGTGGAGGCGCGAGCAGGCGATGCCTGCGCCCGCCTCGATGCTGTCCGAATCGACGGTCTGGCTGTGGGCGCAATCGCACACGAGCAGGATACCGGCCATGTCCCTGTCCTCCGGACAAGCCGCTGCGGGCCGCTTGCAGGCTTGTCGTCTTGCCGCCGCGCCGGGCCGGGAAGGGCAAAGTTTCTCCAGGGCCGGGCGGCGGTTTCCGGGGGCGTCGCCCCCGCCACGCACCGGGTAAGTATGGTCCCTTCCGACCGCCTGTCCAGACCGCCGGAAACACGGGCGGCAGCGGCGCCGGAAAAAGCGGTTTTTTCTGTTGGCAGCGGGTGTAAAGGGGTGCATTATTGTCGCAGGGCAGCGTACCGTCTTGCGCGGAAATGACGGGGTGTCTGCCCGGAGGAGATCGGCATTATGCCGGCGAGCGCGTTGTCATTGCCGCTCGGAATTGTGCTCCGCCGGAGTCCGGCGTCGAGCCGATGGGTACGCTGGACCTGGACAGTGGCGGATGTGTTGCCCGGAGCGGGGCCGGCGGACTGGCGTGAGCTCCGGCGAGAAGGCGAGACCGTCGAATACCACGCCGCCACGGTGCCGCTAGAATTCTGGGCCGCCGATGTCGAGGCCTACATGACCGGCCTCGCGGCGCGCGTGCCGGCGGTGTATGTGGTCATGCGCCGGACGACCGAAGCGGATGCGCCGCACGAGCTCGAAGTCGTGCTGGCCACGACATCCCCGTACGAGGCGCAGGACTACATGGACAGCGGCGAGGAGATCGTCGAACAGACGCCGATGCCGGAGGGCCTGGTGGCGGTGGTGCGCGACTTCATCGAGCGCCACCACGAGGAGGAGCCCTTCGTCAAGCGCCGGCGCGACAGGCGGCGGGTCGATCTCGCGGAGGACGGCAAGGGCGACCCGCGCATCCGCCAGATGTCGGATGTTTATCGCGCGCCGAGGCGCACGGAGGCGGTCCATTGAGCGCGCAGGCGGATTTCTGGGCGCGGCGCAAGGCGGCCGTCGCGGCGGAAGAGCGCGCCGCGGAAGAGACCGAGCGCGAGGCCGCGGCCGCTGAGGAACGCAAGGCGCTGGAAGAGCGGCCGGACGAGGAAGTGCTGGCTGAACTGGAACTGCCCGATCCGGACAGCATGAAGCAGGGCGACGACTTTTCGGCGTTCATGTCCGACGCGGTGCCGGAGAGGTTGCGGCGGCGGGCGCTCAGGCAGCTGTGGCGGTCCAATCCGGTGCTCGCCAATCTCGACAACCTCGTGGACTACGGCGAGGACTACACCGACGCTGCGCTGGTCGTGGAGCACCTCCAGAGCGCCTACCAGGTCGGCAAGGGGATGCTCAAGCACCTGGAGGCGATGGCCGAGGCGGCGGAAAAGGCGGAAAGAGCCGTCGGGGAGACGGCGGAAGACGAGGACGGCGCTGCCGGAGCGGAAGCGGAAGCGCAGGCCGGGGAGACCGGGGAGCCGGTGATGGAAGCCGGAGCCGGGACGCCTCCTGCGCTGCCCGAAGCCCCGGCGATGGAAGAGATGCCGGTTGCGCGGGCGAAGCCGCGGATGCGCTTCGCCTTCGCCGACGCCGAACCGGGGCAGGCGGCCTGAAGCGATGGGAGAGGCGATGACCGCTGAAGCGGCGCATAGCGTGGAGATTGCGGAGGAGGACCGGCTGCGCGCCGACCTCTACGACTTTCTCGGCGCGCTGCTCGCCCGGCCGCCGGACCGGGCGCTGCTGGACAAGTCGGCGGCGCTCTCCGGCGACGACGGCGAGCTCGGCCGCGCTGTCCACGCGCTCGCGCGGGTCGCGTCGGCGACGACGGAACCCGCGGTGGAGAGCGAGTACACCGCCCTGTTCATCGGGGTCGGGCGGGGCGAACTGCTGCCCTATGCCAGCTACTACCTGACGGGATTCCTCAACGAGAAGCCGCTTGCGACGCTGCGCAACGACATGGCCGGCCTCGGCATACAGCGCGCATTCGCGGTGTACGAGCCCGAAGACCATATCGCCAGCCTGATGGAGATGATGGCGGGCATGATCTCCGGGCGCTTCGGCGACCCGGTCCCGCTGGAGGAGACCAGGCGGTTCTTCAACAGGCACATCGCCCCCTGGGCGGGGCATTTCTTCACGGATTTGGAAGGCGCCAGGAACTCGGTCTTCTACGCGCCCGTCGGTTCTGCGGGACGGGCGTTCATGGAGATCGAGAAGGAGGCTTTCCGAATGATGGCGGGCTAGCCCGCAACAAGACGGCCCGTCGCGCGGACGGGCCGAACGAAGAGGAGGAGCAGACGCATGAGCAGCAGAACGGACGGCGAGAAGACCAATCGCCGGGACTTTCTGAAGCTCGCATCGGTGTCGGTGCCCGCGGCCGCGGTGGCGGCAGTGGCGGGGCGGACGGCCGAAGCGGCGGTCCCGGACGATAAGGGCGAGCGGATGCAGGACACCCCGCATACGCGCGCCTACTACGAAAGCGCCCGTTTCTGACGGACGCGTCTCGCCGACGCATGGCCAAAGGTTGCGAGACGCCCGGCGGCCATCGGCATGACGAACCCGGCGGACCGGCCAGCGGCCGGAACGCCTGACGGAGGAACAAGATGCTCAGGAAAAAGACCAACGGGGTTGCGAGACGCCCCCAGCGGACTTCGATCCTGCCCAACATTTCGGAGGCATCGGTCGACCGGCGGACCTTCCTGCGGGGCTCGGGCCTCGCGATCGGAGGTCTGGCGGCAATCGGCGCGGCCGGCGGCATGGTGACGAAGGCCGAAGCGCAACAGGCGGCGATGGGCGCGATCGCGACCGCGAAGTCCGTCTGCACGCACTGCTCGGTCGGTTGCACCGTGATCGCCGAAGTCGATAACGGCGTGTGGGTCGGACAGGAGCCCGGCTGGGACAGCCCGTTCAACCTCGGCGCGCACTGCGCCAAGGGCGCGGCCGTGCGCGAGCACGCGAATGGCGAACGCCGCCTCAAATACCCCATGAAGAAAGAGGGCGGCGAGTGGAAGCGCATCAGCTGGGACCAGGCGATCAACGAGATCGGCGACGGCATGATGTCCATTCGCGAGCAGAGCGGCCCGGACAGCGTCTACTGGCTGGGATCGGCGAAGTTCAGCAATGAGCAGGCCTACCTGTTCCGCAAGTTCGCGGCCTACTGGGGCACGAACAATGTGGACCACCAGGCCCGCATCTGCCACTCGACCACGGTTGCAGGCGTTGCGAACACATGGGGCTACGGCGCCATGACCAACTCCTACAACGACATCCACAAGAGCCGCGCGATCTTCCTCATCGGCGGCAACCCCGCGGAGGCGCATCCGGTATCGCTGCTGCATGTGCTCCGGGCCAAGGAGCAGAACAACGCTCCGTTGATCGTGTGCGACCCGCGCTTCACGCGCACCGCCGCCCACGCCGACGAGTATGTCCGCTTCCGCCCAGGCACCGACGTGGCGCTCATCTGGGGCATTCTCTGGCACATCTTCGAGAACGGGTGGGAGGACAAGGAGTTCATCCGCACCCGCGTCTGGGGCATGGACCAGATCCGCGAAGAGGTCGCCAAGTGGACGCCCGAGGAAGTGGAGCGCGTGACCGGCACGCCCGGCTCGCAGCTTCGCCGCGTCGCCCGCACGATGGCGAACAACCGTCCCGGCACCGTGATCTGGTGCATGGGCGGCACCCAGCACACCCAGGGCAACAACAACACGCGCGCCTACTGCGTGTTGCAGCTGGCACTGGGCAACATGGGCACCAGCGGCGGCGGCACGAACATCTTCCGCGGCCACGACAATGTGCAGGGCGCCACCGACCTCGGCATCCTGTCGCACACGCTGCCCGGCTATTACGGCCTTTCGGGCGGCGCCTGGGCCCACTGGGCGCGTGTCTGGGAAGAGGATCTCGACTGGCTGAAGAGCCAGTTCGCGATGCTCGACACCGCGGACGGCAAGAAGAAGCCGCTGATGAACCTCAAGGGCATCCCGGTGTCCCGCTGGATCGACGGCGTGCTCGAAGACAAGGCGAACATGGACCAGCCGGACAATGTCCGGGCCATGGTGCTTTGGGGCCATGCGCCGAACTCGCAGACCCGCGGCAAGGAAATGAAGACCGCGATGGAGAAGCTGGACATGCTGGTCGTGATCGACCCGTATCCCACCGTCTCCGCCGTGCTTCACGACCGCACCGACGGCGTCTATCTGCTGCCGGCCTCGACGCAGTTCGAGACCTACGGCTCCGTCACCGCGTCGAACCGCTCCATCCAGTGGCGCGAGCAGGTGGTGGATCCCGTGTTCGAGAGCCTGCCGGACCAGGTCATCATGGCCAAGTTCGCCAAGAAGTTCGGCTGGGCGGACCGCTTCTTCCGCAACATCAAGGTGGAAGAGGGTGACGCCCCGCTGGTCGAGGACATCACGGGCGAGATCAACCGCGGCATGTGGACGATCGGCTACACCGGCCAGTCGCCGGAGCGGATCAAGCTGCACATGGCCAACCAGCACACCTTCGACAGGACGACGTTGCAGGCGATTGGCGGTCCTGCCGACGGTGACTATTACGGCATGCCCTGGCCTTCCTGGGGTCCGCCGGAAATGGGCCACCCCGGCACGCCCAACCTCTACGACATGTCGAAGCCGGTGGCAGAGGGCGGCCTGACCTTCCGCGCCCGGTTCGGTGTGGAGCGCAACGGCGAGAACCTGCTGGCCGAGGGCGTCTATTCGGTCGGTTCGGAGATCCAGGACGGCTATCCCGAGTTCACCATGCAGATGCTGATGGACCTGGGATGGGACGGGGATCTGACGGACGCCGAGCGGGCGGCCATCGACGCCGTGGCAGGGCCGAAGACCAACTGGAAGACCGACCTCTCGGGCGGCATCCAGCGGGTCGCGATCAAGCACGGCTGTGCGCCGTTCGGCAACGCCAAGGCGCGGACCGTGGTGTGGAACTTCCCGGACCCGATCCCGCTGCACCGCGAGCCGCTCTACACACCGCGGCGCGACCTGGTGGCGGACTATCCGACCTATGAGGACCGGAAGTTCTACCGCCTGCCGACCATGTATGCCTCGATCCAGAAGCAGGATTTCTCGAAGGACTACCCGATGATCCTGACTTCGGGCCGCCTCGTGGAATATGAGGGCGGCGGCGAGGAATCGCGGTCGAACAAGTGGCTCGCCGAGCTCCAGCAGGACATGTTCGTGGAGATCCACCCGAAGGACGCCAACGATCTGGGGGTGCGCAACGGCGCCCAGGTCTGGGTCGAGGGCGCCGAGGGAGCCAAGGTCAAGGTCATGGCCATGGTCACCGAACGGGTCGGAGTCGGGGTTGCCTTCATGCCCTTCCACTTCGGCGGGCATTTCGAAGGCGCGGACCTGAGGCACAAATATCCCCAAGGTGCCGATCCCTTCGTGCTGGGCGAGAGCTCCAACACGGCGCAGACCTACGGCTATGACTCGGTCACGCAGATGCAGGAGACCAAGACCACTCTCTGCAAGATCTACGCGGCCTGAGGGAGGAGAAGGAGATGGCAAGAGCTAAATTTCTCTGCGACGCCGAACGTTGCATTGAATGCAACGCCTGCGTCACCGCGTGCAAGAACGAGCACGAGGTGCCGTGGGGGATCAATCGGCGCCGGGTTGTGACCATCAACGATGGCAAGCCGGGCGAGCGGTCGATCTCAGTTGCATGCATGCACTGTTCGGATGCGCCCTGCATGGCCGTCTGCCCGGTGGACTGCTTCTACCAGAACGAGGAAGGGGTGGTCCTGCACTCCAAGGACCTCTGCATCGGTTGCGGTTACTGCTTCTATGCGTGCCCGTTCGGCGCGCCGCAGTTCCCGCAGGCGGGCAATTTCGGGTCCCGGGGCAAGATGGACAAGTGCACCTTCTGCGCCGGCGGACCGGAAGAGACCCACTCCACCGCCGAGTTCGCCAAGTACGGGCGCAACCGGATCGCGGAAGGCAAGCTGCCGCTCTGCGCCGAGATGTGCTCGACCAAGGCGCTGCTGGCGGGCGACGGCGATGTCCTTTCGGGCATCTACCGCGAGCGCGTGGTGGCCCGGGGCTTCGGTTCCGGGGCCTGGGGTTGGGGCACGGCCTACGGCCAGAAGGGCTCCTGACGCCCTAGAGAACGGCCGGTCCCGCCAGACGGCGGGGCCGGCCCGCCTCTTTGATATTTTTGCGGAAGGGGCGCCGCCCCTTGCCGCCGTCGCGTCCGGTCGATTTCATCGGGAGTCCTGGAAGATGACGCTGCTGCGCCTGCCGATGCTCACGATCTTCACCGCTTTGCTTTTCATGGCTATGCCGTCTGCAGCCCAGCAGGCCGGCGATGGCAGTCCCCGGGCTGCGACCGGCGGGGCGCAGACGCTTGAGGACATACTTGCCCGGCAGCGGGGAGAGCGCATCGACGACCGCTTCCGCCGCGAGGCCGTCGGAGACCCGGCGCGCGCCGCGGGCATCCGCATGCAGCTCGGCACGCTGGGAG
This sequence comes from Alphaproteobacteria bacterium, assembly GCA_022821735.1. GTDB lineage: Bacteria > Pseudomonadota > Alphaproteobacteria > Bin95 > Bin95 > Bin95. The sequence goes on from JAJECZ010000517.1 coordinate 11,292, forward strand.
GCGCCTCGGACTCGGAAGTCTTCAGGGCGCTGCGCTACGGCGGCGCCGATGTGACGGTCTCGGCCAGGGGGCCCGCCTCGGAGATAATCATCCAGGACGCCGGCATGCGCTGGCTGGAATGGCGGAAAGGGCCGCTGCGCGAGTGGGGCGGCTGGCTGCTCGCCGGCATGGTCGGGCTGCTGGCGCTTTTCCTGCTGCTGCGCGGGCCGATCCGCATCGACGGCGGCCGGTCCGGAGAGACCATTCTGCGCTTCAACGCGCTGGAGCGATTCGGGCACTGGCTGCTTGCCGGCTCGTTCATCCTGCTGGCGATCAGCGGGCTCATCACGCTGTTCGGGCGCCCGCTGCTGATACCGCTGCTCGGCAAGGACGCCTTCGCGCCCATCGCGCTCGCGTCCAAGTGGGTCCACAACAATGTCGCCTGGGCATTCATGCTGGCGCTGGTGTGGGTGTTCGTGTTCTGGATCGTCCACAACATCCCGAACCGCGCCGACCTGGTATGGATGGCGAAAGGCGGCGGGCTCTTCGTGCGCGGCAGCCATCCGCCGGCGCGCAAGTTCAATGCCGGCCAGAAGATCATCTTCTGGGTGGTGATCATCCTCGGCCTCTCGATTTCGGCTTCCGGTCTCTCGCTGCTGTTCCCGTTCGAAATGCCGATGTTCGCCAAGACCTTCGACATAATGAACGCGCTCGGCCTGTCGCAGGCATTGGGCTTCGGCGAATTGCCGACGGAGCTCGCTCCGCACGAGGAGATGCAATACGCGCAGCTCTGGCACTCCATCGTCGCGTTCGTCTTCATCGCGATCATCATCGCGCATATCTATCTCGGCTCGATCGGGATGGAGGGCGCGTTCGACGCCATGGAGTCGGGCGAGGTGGACCGGCAGTGGGCGAGGGAACACCATTCGATCTGGTTCGAGGAGGAGACCGGCGAGCCGGCCCATCCTGCCCACGAGGCGCCGCCGGCGGAATGACGCCGGGCGCCTGACATGCGTCTCCGGACCCTTCTGACGGTCCTGCTGCTGCTGCCCTCGGCCGGCGCCCCGGCCGGTGAATTCTTCAAGCTGACCGGCCATGGCGGTCCGGTGCGGGGCATAGACGTGTCGCCGGACGGCCAGCGTGTGATTACCGCCAGCTTCGACTACTCCGTGGGTCTCTGGCAGGCCGGCGCGCCGGTCTGGCTGGAGGCGCACGATGCGGCGGTGAACGCCGTGCGTTTCGTCGACGGCAGGCGCGCGGTGTCGGCCGGCGACGACAACGATGTCCGGCTCTGGGACCTGGACCGCCGCGCGCCGCAGCGCCTCGGCAGCCACAAGGCGAAGGTGGTGGCGCTCGCGCTCTCGCCCGACCGGCGCCTCGTCGCGTCGGCGAGCTGGGACGGGCGCATCGGCCTGTGGC
>JAJECZ010000280.1 GCA_022821735.1 Alphaproteobacteria bacterium
CCGGCCCGTCATCGCCGCGGCGGCGCTGGCAACGGTGTTCCTCGGCGCGCTGGCGGGCCTGGTCGCGGGCCTGGCGGCGGAAGGACTGCGCGCCTATATCCGGCGCAGGCGTCGGCCCGGTTCCACGCATAGCAGCGGATAGCTCGCGGGAGCGCCGCGGCTCAGGCGCCGCCCACCCCTTCCGGGGCGATGGCGACGGTCTTGATGACGGCATGGCATTGCACGCCCTCCGCCAGGCCCAGGGCCTCGGTCGAACGGCGGGTCGCGCGGGAGAGGATCGTGCCGGCCGCGGTGCGCACCGAGACGATGGCGCCCGGCCCTTCGCCCGCCCGGACCGATTCGACCGTGCCCGGCAGGATGTTCAGCGCGGAGAGGCCTTCCGGCTCCCCGCGCGACAACAGCACCTCGTGTGCCGCGATCCGGACCCTGATCCGGCTGCCGGGCGGGTGCGGCACCCTCGGCAGGAAGAGGCTGACGCCGCCCGCCTCGATCTCCGACAGCCCGTCGGCGTGGTGGCGGACGACGGCCGCCTCCAGCACCGCACCAGCGCCGCGCGCGCCCACCGGCGTGACCGTCGGGTCGCCCAGCACCTCGACCGCCGGCCCCTGGCGCACCGCCTTTCCGTCCTCGAGCGCAATCACGGTCGTCGCAAGCCGCGCCACCTCCGCCGCCGAATGGCTCACATAGAGCACGGGCACGGACACCTCGTCGCGCAGGCGCTCGAAATAGGGCAGGATTTCCGCCTTGCGCGCCTCGTCCAGCGACGCCAGCGGCTCGTCGGCGAGGATGAGCCGGGGACTCGCCAGCAGTGCGCGCCCGATCGCGACCCGCTGCTTCTCGCCGCTCGACAGCGCGCCGGGGCGGCGGTCCAGCAGATGCCCGATGCCGAGCATTTCGACGATCCGCCCCATATCCTCGCCCGGGCCCTCCTTCGGCGCGAACCAGCGCCCGTAAAGCAGGTTCCGGCGGACGGTGAGATGGGGGAAAAGCCGTCCCTCCTGGAAGATGTAGCCGAGGCGGCGGCGGTGGGGCGGCAGCCACGCGCCCCCGGCGGTGTCGAACAGCACCCATCCATCGGCGGCCGCGCGCCCCGCGTCCGGCCTGAGAAGCCCCGCAACGGCGTTGACGGTCGTCGTCTTGCCGGAGCCAGAGCGGCCGAAGAGCACGGTCACGCCCGGCGGCGCTTCGAACGATACGTCCAGCTCGAAACCGGGGAAGGCGTGGCGGATGGCGACGGAAAGCGTCATGCGCCGGCCACCCTTTTCGCCACGCGCCGCGCGACGATCTCGGAAAGCAGCAGCGCCGCCATGGAGACCACGATGGCGATGACCACCAGGCGGAGCGCGGACGCCTCGCCGCCCGGCACCTGGAGGAAGGCGTAGATGGCGGTCGGCAGGGTCTGCGTCTGGCCGGGGATGTTGGAGACGAAGGTGATCGTCGCGCCGAACTCCCCCATCGCCTTGGCGAAGGCGAGGATCGCGCCCGCGAGGATGCCGGGCAGGACCAGCGGCAGGGTCACGGTCGCGAAGACCCAGGGGCCCGAGGCGCCGAGCGTCGCGCCCGCCTGTTCGAGCCTCGGGTCCACCGCCTCGATCGAAAGCCGGATGGCGCGGACCATGAGCGGGAAGGCCATGACCGCCGCCGCCAGCGCCGCGCCCGTCCAGCGGAAGGCGAAGACGATGCCGGCCTCTTCCAGGAGGCTGCCGAGCGGCCCGCGCGTGCCGAACGCCAGCAGCAGCAGGTAGCCCGTCGCCACCGGGGGCAGGATGAGCGGCAGATGCACCAGCCCGTTCAGGAGTTGCCGGCCCGGGAACCGCCAGCGCGCGAGCGCGTAAGCGGCCAGCACGCCGGGCGGCAGGCTCGCGAGTGTCGCCCAGAACGCGACGCGCAGGGACAGCGCAACCGCCTGCCACTCCTCGGGGCTCAACCAGTCCATGGGGCAATTCTACTCGAAGGCGACGGCAAAGCCTTGCCGCTCGAATGCCGCCCGCGCGGCCGGGCCGCGAAGCCAGGCCAGGAAGCGCCGGTTGAGCGGGTTGCGGCTCGCGGCCACGGCGGCGGCGGGATAGACGATGGGCGGGTGCGTGTCCGCCGGGAAGGCGCCGGCGACGGTCACATTGTCGTCGGCCGCGGCGTCGGTGGCATAGACGATTCCGAACGGCGCCTCGCCGGAAGCGACCAGCGCGAGCGCCGCGCGCACATTGTCCGCCTGCGCGACCTGCGGTGCGACGGCCTCCCAGACGCCCAGCGACTCCAGCGCCGCCTTGCCGTAGATCCCGGCGGGCACCGCGTCCACGAGCGTCATGGCGAGGTGGCCCCCGCCAAGCATGGCGGCGATATCCAGGCCCGGCGCGATCTCCATCGGCGGCGCGTCCCGGCCGTGGGCGATCAGCACGAGGGCGTTGCCCAGCAGGTCGAAGCGGCTTGCCGGGTCGATGAGGCCTTCCCGCTCCAGCGCGTCCATCCAGCCGGGATTGGCGGAGATGAAGACGTCCGCCGGCGCGCCGTACCGGATCTGGCGGGCGAGCGCGGAGGAGCCGGCAAGCGAGACCGTGACGGCATGGCCGGTCTCCCGCTCGAACCCGGCGGCGACCTCGTCCATCGCGTTCTTCAGGCTGGCCGCGGCGAACACCGTAAGCCCGTCCGCGCCGAAGCCGGGCGCGGCGAGGCCCAGGACGAGCGCAAAGCCGGCGGCGAGCCCAAGCAGGCGGCGGCGGATGGACGGAATCGGCAAGGGCGGCGCTCCCCGGCGGTCGGCGCGTTCGCGCGGTCCGGCCAATTGGCCCGTTTCCGCCGGCCCGGCAAGGACCCTTTGCGAAGTGTCATGAAATGTCATGTTTTGTCATGGTCGGGCAGGAAACCGCCGTCCTCCGGCCCGTCCTCGTCGTCATCGGTCCAGTCCTCCTCCTCATCATCGTCATCGCCGTCCCAGTCCTCCTCGTCTTCATCGTCATCGCCGGCCCAGTCCTCGTCGTCCTCGTCGAAGGGGTCGTCGCCGCAGCGCCGCTCTTCCCATTCGATCCGGTCCTGCCTGCGCTCCTCGACCTCCTCCGGCGACCAGGGGTCGTAGATTTCGGCGTAGCCGTTGCGGCGCTGGTAGAGCCAGTCATGCTCGGCGCCGTCGGCCCTGTTGTCGTCGATCACGTCTTCGTGGCCGGGCGGGTCGTCGCCGCGCCACGGGTCGTCCTCGTAGGTCTCCTCCGGCGGGTCGTCGGCCGGCGGCAGACCGTCCGGGGCCGGTGCGGGCGGCTTGAAGCTGACGGGCAGGCGCATCCGCTCCTCGACGGCCCCGGCGAGCCTGCGGGCAACCTCCTCGTGCGCGGCCCCGTCGAAACCCTCCTGCGCCTCAAGCTCCTCCCGGCTCTCGCGGTGGCGGTCGAGCGCGCGTTCGGCCCGCTCCCGCCCCCGGCGCACGGCCTCTGCCAGGGGTCCGGGTTCGGTCCCGGCCTCCTGCGCCTCGCCGGCCTCGATCTCGCCGAACTCGTCCTCATGCGGCAGCGGCCAGAGCCGGGCGCGGCTGTTCTGACCGGCCGGCCCGACCAGCCCGGCGACCTCCGCCTGGAAGCGCAGCACCCGGAGCATCATGTAAGCCGAGCCGCTGGCGACGGCCGCATCCCACGCCTGCTCCAGCCGGGCCAGCAGGATGCGGGCCTCGTCCCTCCCGGTGCGCTTCCACGACAGGCGGATGCGGCGCAGGCGCTCGACGATGTAAGGGCGCTCCAGCAGGGCGCATCCGGTCTGGCGGGCGGAGCGCTCGGAGTAGCCGGCCTGCCTTGCGGCATCGGCGGCATTGCCGGAGACGGCATAGTGGCGGCAGAAGGCCTCCTGGCGTGTGGAGAGGGCAATGGCGGGGTCGATGATGGGCATGGGGCGGGCGGTTCCTTTCGTTCCGCTGGCGTTCGACAAGGAAGCCCGGCAGCGGTGCGGGACCGCGCCGGGCCGGCGGGGACGGGGTTGACGGACAGCACCGCCCCGTCGGGGAGCGACCCTGTTTCGCGCGTATCGCGTGCGGGCCGCGGGCGGGTGTCGGCGCCGGCGCGGTTCGCGCGCCTGATTGCGCACGCGAGCCGCAGGGCGCACTTCGCCTGTGCGTCGAATCGGGGTCGTTCCGCGCCGGGACGGCGCGAAGGGAGGCGGTCCGCGCGGACTTCGCCTCCCTCGAACCCATCATACCACAATTTTCTGGAGGTCAAGCCCTATTC
>JAJECZ010000011.1 GCA_022821735.1 Alphaproteobacteria bacterium
GATGGACGAGCTCAGGCAGAACTTCACCATCGTCATCGTGACCCATTCGATGCAGCAGGCCGCCCGCGTCTCGCAGCGCACGGCCTTCTTCCACCTGGGCGACCTTGTCGAGGTCGGCGATACCGACACGGTGTTTACCCAGCCTGTCGATCCGCGCACCGAATCCTATATTTCCGGTCGAATCGGCTGACGGAGCATCGGGAGAAGCCTTCGGATGAACGATCGAGCCGAGCATATCCACAAGGCTTTCGACGAGGAGCTGCGCCAGCTCGACAACCGGCTGGCCGAAATGGGCGGCCTTGTGGAAGCGCAGCTTGCCGGCGCCGTGGAAGCCCTCAGGCGCGGCAACACCGAGCTCGCCGAACAGATCGTCGCCCGCGACAAGGAGATCGATGCGCTCGACATCGAGATTGACCTGTTCAGCGTCCGCCTGGTGGCGCTGCGCCAACCCGTGGCTGCGGATCTCAGGACGATCTTCGCCGCCATCAGAATTTCCTCCGATCTCGAGCGGATCGGCGACATGGCCAAGAACATCGCCAGGCGGACGCACGCGGTAAGCCGCTTTCCGCCGCTGGCGACAACGGCCTCCATCGCTTCGATGGCGCGGGTCGTGCAGACGATGATCAAGCAGGTGCTGGACGCCTGGACCGCGCGCGACACCGAGGCCGCGACGGACATATTCGCCCGCGATGCCGAGGTGGACCAGCACTATGCGAGCCTGTTCCGCGAACTGCTGACCTACATGATGGAGGACCCGCGCAATATCGGGCCCTGCACTCATCTGCTTTTCGTGGCCAAGAACCTGGAGCGCGTCGGCGACCACACCACAAATATCGCCGAGCAGATCGACTATGCCGTGCTCGGCACCCGGTCCGCGGAGCGGGAGACGCACGATCCCACCAATACCCACATCCCGGAGGCGGAGGGCCAATGAGCGCAGACCGACCGCATATCCTGGTGGTTGAGGACGAGGCCCCCATCGTCGAACTGCTCCGCTACAACCTCGAGACGTCCGGCTATTCGGTATCGGTGGCGACGGACGGCGACGAGGCGCTCGAACGGGTGGCCGAGGAGCCGCCGGATGCGGTGCTGCTGGACTGGATGCTGCCCCGCAAGTCCGGCATCGAAGTCTGCCGGCAGCTGCGCGCGAAGGCGGGGACGCGGATGCTGCCGATCATCCTGCTGACGGCGCGGGGCGAGGAAGCCGACCGGATTCGCGGCCTCGATACCGGCGCCGACGACTACATCGTCAAGCCGTTCTCGCCGAAGGAGCTGGAGGCGCGGCTCAAGGCGGTACTGCGCCGGGCGCATCCGGCCCTGGTGGAGGAGAGGCTCGAATATCGCGGCATCGTCATCGATCTCGTCCGCCACCGCGTCGCCCGCGACGGGCGCAATGTGCATCTCGGCCCCAAGGAATACCGCCTGCTCCGGACCTTCATGGAACGGCCGACGCGGGTGCTGACGCGCGCCCAGCTTCTCGACTACGTCTGGGGACGGGACGTCTATGTCGAGGAGCGCACGGTCGATGTCCACATCCGCCGGCTGCGCAAGGCGCTCAACGGCGAAGGGGAGCCGGACGCGATCCGCACCGTGCGCTCCGGCGGCTACGCGCTCGACCTCGACCGCTGAACAGGGGCGCCGCCGTCATGGCGGGGCGCCGGAGCCTCGCGCTATAGTGGCGGACCGCTGGCGGAGCGCCCTTACCATGATCGACGCCTATTACTGGCCCACGCCGAACGGCTGGAAAATCTCCATCGCGCTTGAGGAGATGGAGCTGGACTACCGCATCGTGCCGGTGAATATCGGGCGCGGTGGCCAGTTCGAGCCGGACTTCCTGAAGATCAGCCCGAACAACCGTATGCCGGCCATCGTGGACCATGACCCGCCGGGCGGCGGTGCGCCGGTCTCTGTGTTCGAGAGCGGGGCGATCCTGCTCTACCTCGCCGAGAAGACGGGAAAGTTCCTGCCCTCCGACCTGCGCGGGCGCATGGAGGTGATCGAGTGGGTGATGTGGCAGATGGGCGGCCTCGGGCCGATGCTCGGCCAGTCCGGCCATTTCCGCTTCTACGCGCCGGAAACGCTGCCCTATGCCGTCGAGCGCTACACCAACGAGATGCTGCGCCTCTACGGCGTGCTCGACCGGCGGCTGGAGGGGCGCGAGTTCATCGCCGGCGACTATTCCATCGCCGACATGGCGTGCTGGCCCTGGGTCATCACCTACAAGCGCCAGGAGGTCGATCTCGACAGCTTCCCGAACGTGAAGCGCTGGTACAAGGGCCTCCAGCAGCGCCCGGCGCTCCGGCGCGGCTACGAGGTCGGGCGCGAGTTCGGCAGGCCGACCGGCCAGTGGGACGAAGAGGCCCGCAAGAATCTCTACGCCCATCCCAATCCCGGAGCAGCCCGATGATCCAGATCAACGGCATGGCGCACGTCATCCTGACCGTGAGCCGGTTCGAGGAAGCGCGCGAATTCTACTGCGGGCTCCTGCCCTTCCTCGGCCTGCAGAAGGTCTATGACGGCAACAATTTCGTCTATCACGTGGGCGGGCGGACCGCGCTCGGCATCCAGCGCCCGGCGCCGGAATATGAGGGCGAGCGCTTTGTGCAGAACCGGGTCGGTCTGCACCATCTCTGCTTCCGGGCGCGCTCGCGCGAGGATGTGGACGCGGCGGCCGCCAGGGTGCGCGAGCTCGGCGGCAGGATCGACCGCGGCCCGCTGGAAGGCGATTTCGCGCCCGGCTACTACTATTTCGTCTTCGAGGACCCGGACGGCATCCGGCTGGAGGTCAATTACGTCCCCGGCAAGGGCCTCCTCGCCACCGAAACGCCCATGTCCCCCAG
>JAJECZ010000157.1 GCA_022821735.1 Alphaproteobacteria bacterium
CGTAGTCGATCTCCAGGATGCGGTTGAACTTGCCCATGGCGAGCAGGATGCCGTCGCCGAGCGGCAGCGAGCCGCCGGAAAGCGAGGTGCCGGCCCCGCGCGGCACCACCTTCACGTTCATCTCGGCGGCGAGCGCCATGATCTCCTGCACCTGCGGCACCGTCTCCGGCAGGGCGACGACGAGCGGAAGCTGGCGGTACATGGTGAGCGCGTCGCACTCATAGGCGCGCATCGCCGTCTCTTCGGCGATCACGCTTTCCTCCGGCAGGATCGCCCGCAGCCGGCGGATCAGCCGGTCGCGGTTCTCCAGGATCGCCGCCTCGGGCGCCGGCATGGTGAGCGACATGGGCAGAGGCCTCCCCGACCGACCGCCAGTCTAGGGGGTTTCCGGCGGGAACGGAAACGCCTGCGCCTTCCATGCCCCTGCGGCCGCGCTATGCTGGCGGCCGGCGAGGATTGCGGCGGAGGGCCGGGCTATGGCGGGCGGCACCTGGATTTCCTTTCCCCACAGCGAGGGCGAGACCAACCGGCGGGCGCATGTCCAACTGCCGGACGGACGGTTCGAGCGCGAGCTCGGCCGCGAGGGCTTCTTCGGCCCGGCGGCGCACATGTACCACCGCAACCCGCCGACCGCCTGGACCGGCTGGGAAGGTCCGCTCCGCCCCCGCGCCTTCGACCTCAACAAGCTTCCCGCCGCCGCCTCCCCCTGGGACGCCCGGCGGGTGCTGCACAACGCCCATGTCGATTACCGCTTCTGGCGTACCGAGGGGCGGATGGACCATCTGGTCCGCAACGGCGACGGCGACGACCTGCTCTTCCTGCACCGGGGCCACGGCGACTTCTTCTGCGATTACGGGCGGCTCCCGGTCGAGCAGGGCGACTATGTCGTCATCCCGCGCGGCACGATGTGGCGGCTCGACGCCGACGGGCCGGTCGGGGCGCTGCTGATCGAGGCGACGGGCGGCTTCTACCGGCTGCCCGAGAAGGGCATGGTGGGCCGCCATGCGGTGTTCGACCCGGCTGCGCTCATCCTGCCGCGCATCGACGACGCCTTCCGCGCCCAGCAGGGGCCGGGGACATGGCAGGTGCGGATCAAGCGCCGGGGCCGGATCAGTTGCGCCACCTTCCCCTTCAACCCGCTCGACGCGGTCGGCTGGCACGGGGACCTGTCGGTGGCCAAGCTCAATGTGCGCGAGATCCGCCCGCTGATGAGCCATCGCTACCACCTGCCGCCCTCGGCGCACACCACCTTCGTCGCCGACCGTTTCGTCGTCTGCACCTTCGCCCCGCGCCCGGCGGAGACGGACCCGGAGGCGCTCAAGGTGCCGTTCTTCCACAACAATGACGACTATGACGAGGTGATCTTCTACCACTCCGGCGACTTCTTCAGCCGCGACGGCATCGACGCGGGCATGGCGACCCTGCATCCCTGCGGCTTCGCCCACGGCCCCCACCCCAAGGCGCTCTCCCGGATGCTCGGCGGTGGCAAGGCCTTTCTCGACGAATATGCCGTGATGCTGGACACGCGCGATGCGCTGGACGTGGCGGAGCTGCCGGAGGAGGTCGAATGGGCCGGCTACGTCGACAGCTGGCGGGGCGCGCTCGCCTTCGCGCCCGACGCGCCGGAGAACGGAGGCAGGGGCACGTAACGAACTCCTGAGCCCGGCATGCGCATCGCCAGCCTGCTGAAATGGGCCGCGCTGGCGGGCGCGGTCCTCGTCGCGGCCGCAGCCGCGGTTCTCTATTCCATCGACATCGACAGCTACCGGGACGAGATCGCTGCCGAGTTCCGCAAAGCGACCGGCCGCGACCTTGCCATCGACGGCGATATCGACCTGTCCGTCTCGCTCACCCCCGCCGTCACCGTCGAGCGGGTCGCTGTCGCCAATGCCGATTGGGGCTCCCGTCCGTCCATGGCCGTGCTCGAACGCGCCGAGGCCGAGGTCGAACTGCTGCCGCTGCTCGCCGGCGATATCCGCGTGACCCGGCTCGTCCTCGTCGAACCGGACATCCTGCTCGAGGTGAACGCCGACGGCCTGTCCAACTGGCGGACCGGGCCGGCTCCGGACGACCGGTCCGGCGCGCCCGCCCCCTCCGCAGAGGAGGCCGAACGGAAGGACGAGGCGGACGGCGGTCCGCCGTCTGTCCCGATCTTCAATCATGTGGAAATCCGCCGGGGGCGCCTGACCTACAGGGATGCGCGGAGCGGCGAGGAGATGCGCGTCGAGCTCGAACGGGCGTCGGCACGGGCGGCCTCCTTCGACGCCCCGCTGAAAATCGATGCCGGCGGCACCTGGAACGGGGCCCCGTTCTCGGTCTCAGGCACTGTCGGCTCCCTGGCGGGCATCGCTTCGAGACAGTCGCTGGAACTCGCGCTCGAGGCGGAGGCGTTCGGCTTCGAGGCGCAGCTGTCCGGCGCGGTGACGGACCCCGGCAAACCCGGGGGGCTGGAACTCCGGGTGGCGGTTCGCGGCGCGGACCTGTCCTCGCTCGCACCGCTTGCAGGGCCGGACCTGCCGAAGCTGGGGCCAGTTGCCTTCGACGCCCGGATCGAGGGCGGCGCCGACAAGCTTCGGATCGAAGGCCTCAAGACCGCCCTCGGCGCCAGCGACCTTTCCGGCCGGATCGACCTGGTCCTGTCGGGGCCGCGCCCGCGCGCGAGCGGCAGGCTGGCGTCGACCGGGATCGACCTTGGCGGGCTGCGGTCGAAGGTCGCCGGAAGCGGTCGCCCGACCGCCGCGGGCAACGGCGCAAAGCCGAAGAACGGGAGGCCGGGCCGGGTGTTCCCCGACGACCCGCTTCCGCTCGACGGACTCAAGGCCGCCGATCTCGACCTGACGCTGAACATCGAAAAGCTGGCCGGATACCCGGTCCCGGTCGGCGCGGTGCAGGCCCGCATAAGCCTCGAAAACGGCATGCTTTCGGTAAGGCCGTTCTCGGCGACCGTGGCGGGAAGCCGGGTGGACGGCGAACTCCACCTGGATACACGGCGCGCGGCGCCGGGCCTCCGCCTTGCGGCCCGGGCTCCGGAACTCGACCTCGGCCGGTTGCTGGCGGAAGCCGGCGTGACCGACCTGTTCGAAGGGAAGGCGAAGGCCAGCGTCGATCTTGCGGGCTCCGGCGGGTCCGTGGCCGCGCTCATGGCCGGCCTCGACGGCGACATCCGGCTGGCGGGCGGCAGCGGCCGCCTGAAGACGGAGGCGTTCGATGCGGCGGTCGGCGGCGTCAGCGCCGTCCTCGGCACGCTGTTCTCCGGCCGGAAACGGTGGACGGTCGTCAACTGCGCCGTCGCCTCCATCGGCATCGAGGACGGGCGGGC
>JAJECZ010000396.1 GCA_022821735.1 Alphaproteobacteria bacterium
CGGCACCGAGATCATGATGACCAGCGGATAGACGAAGCTCTCGAACAGCACCGCCATCACCAGGAACACGATGGCGACGGCGATCAGCAGGTCGATGACGATGTGGTTCCAGGTGATCGTGAGTTGGTCGGCGGCGCCGGACAGCCTGAGCTTCACCCCGGCGGGCAGGCCGTCCGCCCGGAGCGGGCCGATGACTTCCGCGCGCACCACGTCCATCGCCTCCTCCAGCGGCATCTGCGCGCGCGGCCGGATCTGCAGGGTGACCGTGCGCACCCGCTCCTTGTGCCGGATTTCGGTCGGCCCGCTGGTCACTTCGATGTTGGCGAGCGAGGACGCCGGCAGGATGACGCCGTTCCGCGTCACCACCGGCAGGAAGTCAATGCCCTGCGTGGAGGCGACATTGTCGGTCGGCCCCTTGAGGACGAGGTTGGTGCGCCGCCCGTCTATGGTCACCCTCGCGACCCTTAGCCCGTCATTGAAAGCGTCGATGGTGTCGGCGAATTCCCGCGCCGAGACGCCATTGTCCGCGAGCCGGAGCCGGTCCGGCAGCACGCGCACCTCCGGCGCGCCGAGTTCGAGGCCCGGAATGGGGCGGAGCTGGTTGCCCTCGCCGCGCGGCAGCGCCTTCGCGGTCATGCCGGTCGCCTTGCCGGCGACCGCCATCACCGTTTCGAGATCGGGTCCGGAAATGTCGAGGTCGATTGCCCGCTTGCCGCCTATGCCGCGCCCGAAAATGGACGCCACGGTGAAGAAGCCGAAGGTTCCGGGCTCGCGGAATGAGGCCCGCTGGAGGACCGGCACCAGCTCTTCCGGCCTTGCGGGATCGGTGGAGGACGCCCCCACGAATGTGTAGGACGGCAGCGCCACGAAGAAGAAATTGGCGATTTTCGGCGGCTGGCCGGGCTCGGCCTCAGGGCCGGTCTCGCTTGCCCAGAGTGCGCGCGTCGCGTCTTCGATCTCCTCGGCGATTTCGCTGTTCGTCCCGAGGTTGTAGCCCGGTGGCGGCAGCACCCGGCCGAGCACGAAGTTGCGGCTGCCGTCCGGCAGATAGTCGAGCTTCGGCGTCAGCCACCAGGCGACGGCGACCGCTGTCCCTACGATGGCCGCGACGGAGACCAGGGCAGCCTTGCGGTTCTGCACCACCGCTCCGGCATAGGCGAGCGTCGCGCGCGCATAGCGCCGCGCCAGACCGTCAAGCACCGGCACTTCGACGCGCCCGCCAGTCCAGACGCGCGCGGCGAGCAGACGGCGCGAGAGCGCCGGGATGACCGTGACGGCGACGATGAGCGAGAGCATGACCGACACCGAGATCGCCACCGCGATGTCGCGGAACAACTGCCCGACCTCGAGGTCCATTGCGAGGATCGGCACGAACACCAGCACCGTCGTCAGCGCCGAGACCAGGATTGCCCCCCAGACCTGGCTCGCGCCGCGCAGCGCGGCCTCGCGCGGCGGCGTGCCGCGCTCCCGCAGGCGGTAAATGTTCTCCAGCACCACGATGGCCGCATCCACAACCATGCCGACCGCAAACGCGATGCCGGCGAGCGACACGACATTCAGCGAACGCCCGAGCATGGCCATGGCGACGAAGGAGCCCACGACCGAGACCGGGATCGCCAGCGAGACGATCAGCGTCGGCCGCCAGGAGCGCAGGAACAGCAGCAGTATGATCGCCGCCAGGACGCCGCCCACGACGATGTTCTGGCGCACCAGGTCGATGGCGGAGATGATGTAGTCGGTCTCGTCATAGACCTGCTCCATGACGAGGCCCTCGCCGGGCAGCACGGATTCGTTCAGCTCGGCGACGGCGGCGCGCACGCCCTCCATGGTCTCTATGACATTGGCCCCGGCCTCGCGCTTGGCGTTCATCACCACGGCGCTCTTGCCGAGGCGGCGGATGCGCGCGCGCGGCTCCGAATAGCCGTATGAGACCTCGGCAATGTCGCCGACCGTCACGCGCCCGATCCGCCCGGTGGTGCTGTCGGACGCCGTGCGCAGCACGACCGCGCGCACGGCTTCCGGCGTGTCCAGATCGCCTTCGGCGCGCACGAGGTAGCGCCGCTTGCCTTCCTCCACGTCGCCCGCCGAGACCGAGGCGTTGGCGGCCCGCAGCTTTTGGGTGATCTCCGTTACCGTCAGGCCGAATTGCGCCATCCGCTCCGGCTGCACGGTGATATGCAGTTCGCGCTTGACGCCGCCAAAGGCGTCGGTCCGGGAAACACCTTCCACGCGCTCCAGCCGGTCTTGGATCACTTCCTCGACGAAATCGCCGTAGGTATGGACCGGCCGGGAGTTGTCCTTTGCGGTCTGGATCGAGAACCAGGCGATGGCATTGTCTTCCGCGCTCGCCGTCCGCAGGGTCGGGCGGTCGGCCTCGTCCGGATAGCCGGACACGCGGTCAAGCCGGTTCGCCACCAGCAGCAGCGCCCGGTCCATATTGGTGCCGATGGCGAAAGTGAGCGTCACCCGCGCGCGCCCGTTTTCCGACCGGCTCTCGACATCCTCCAGGCCCTCGACGCCCTTCAGCACCTCCTCCTGGCGGTTGACCACCTCGCGCTCAACCTCCGCCGGGGCCGCGCCGGGCCAGAGCGTCTGGACCGTGATGATCGGCTTGCGCACGTCCGGCGTCAGCTGGATCGGGATCGTCTCCAGGGCCACCAGTCCGAACAGCACCACCATCAGCACCGCCGCGATCACCGCGATGGGGCGGTCTATGGCGAAGCGGACGAGGTTCATCCCGCCTTTGCCTTTTGCGCGGGCTTACCGGGCTTGGCGGCCTTCGCGCCGGGCACGAGCACCGGCTGGCCGGGGCGCAGCCGCTCATTGCCGCGCACGATGGCGAGGTCGCCCTCCGCCAGCCCGTCCAGGACCTCGAAGCGCGTCCCCGAGGCGCGGCCGAGGCGCACCCGGCGCCGGTCCGCCTTGCCATTATTGGCGACATAGACAATGGCCTGCTGCCCCTGGCGCACGATCGCATCCTTGTGGACCGTGAGCGCCGGCGCCGCACTACCGACCGGCACCACCACCGTCGCAGCCGCATTCGCGGCCAGCGGCACCGCCGTTCGCCCGAAATCCGGCGTGAAGCGCACGAGCCGGGTGCGCGTCATCGCATTCTCGTCCGGCACCACGGCCCGCACCCTGGCACGGTGCTTCGTGCCGTCTGGCAACAGAACCACCACCTCGGCGCCCGGCGCAAGCGCGGCAATGCGTGCCGCCGGCACGTCCGCCTCGATCTCCAGCTTGCGGTCATTGACCAGCGCCACCACCGCGCCGCCTTCCTTCAGATAGGAGCCGATTTCGGTGTGAAGCGCCGTCACCACGCCGTCATAGGGCGCGCGGACCGTGCCCCGCGCCAGATCCATTTCCGCCAGCGCCAGGCCGGCCTTCGCCTGGACGAGCTGCGCTCGCGCTGCATCCAGTTCCGAGCGCAGCCATACCCGCTCCTGCTCCTTGTCCTGCAGGCGCGCCTTGCTGAAGGCGGCCGAGCGGCGCAGCTTTTCGTAGCGCGCGATCTCCTGCTCGACCCGCTCCAGACGGGCCCCGGCAGCCAGGGCGCGGGCGGCGACGGCGTCGGCCGTGGCGGCGCGGGCGTCGCGCTCGGAGGTCAGCTTCTCGATGTCGAGCACGGCCAGCACATCGCCCTTGGCCACCCGGTCGCCTACCTGCACGCGCATTTCCGTGACCGCGCCGACGGTCTGCGCCGCCACGGAGCCGCGCATTCGCGACACCAGCCTGCCGAACACCGGCGCGGTCTCCGCCAGCGGCTGGAGGACGACCTTGTCCACCCGGACCGGCGAGGGGCGCTGGGCCTCGGCCCCGGCTGGACAGAGCGCCAGGAACGCCAACAGCGCCGAACCGGCGGCGAAGGAAAGGAATTGCAGCAATGGAAACCGCGCCGCGATGATTGCCATGGGCAGCTCTCTTGCCGCCGCCAGACCGACGGACGGCGGCGCAAATTGGAGCCGGGCCGAGCGGAAGTCAACGGGACGGGCCCTGCTGCCGGACGATCCGGCTATGATGGCGGGACCGGGAACCGCGTGCGGCCGGGAGGCCGGATTCGACATGACCACGCTGCTCTTCGTCCACGATGCCGCGGCCGGCCACGACACCGGTCCCGGCCACCCCGAGCGCGCGGCGCGAGCCCGCGCGGTGGCGGCCGCGCTCGGCGCGCCGGACTTCGCCGGCCTCGAACGCCGCGAGCCGCCGCAGGCCGGGCGGGAGGCGCTGGAGCGGGTCCATGCTCCGGAATATGTAGACCTCGTGCTCGCCAACATGCCGGAGCGGGGCCATGTGCGCTTCGACGCGGACACCGTCGCTTCGCCGGGAACGAAAGAGGCGGCGCTTCGGGCGGCCGGCGCCACGACGGCGGCGGTGGATGCGCTGGTCGGGGGCGAGGCCGACACCGCCTTCTGCGCCATGCGTCCGCCGGGCCATCACGCCGAACCGGCCCGCGCCATGGGGTTCTGCTTCTTCAACAGCATCGCGGTGGGCGCGGCGCATGCGCGCGCGGTCCACGGCCTCGGCCGCGTCGCGATAGTGGATTTCGACGTGCATCACGGCAACGGCACGCAGGCGGTCTTCTGGGACGAGCCGGATGTGCTGTTCGCCTCGACGCACCAGATGCCGCTCTATCCCGGCACGGGCGCGGAGCGGGAATGCGGGGCGCACGGCCAGGTCTATAACACGCCGCTGCCTCCGGGCGCGGGCGGCAAGGCGTTCCGGGAGCGCTTCGAGGAGCGCGTGCTGCCGGCGGTGGAGGCGTTCCGTCCGGAATTGATCCTGGTGTCCGCCGGCTTCGACGCCCATCGCGCCGACCCGCTGGCGCAGCTCGAACTCGACGCCGGGGATTTCGCCTGGGCCACGCGCCGGCTGCTGGCCGCTGCCCGGCGCCACGCCGGCGGCCGGCTCGCGGCCGTGCTCGAAGGCGGTTACGACCTGGAGGCGCTGGAGGAATGCGTCGGGGCGCATGTCGCGACGCTGGCGGGGGCGTAATGCCGCCGGCCGCGCCGCTCCGCCGGAATCCGTCCATGGGACCGCCGGTTCCGAGCCTGTAGCCGGCGGTAATCCCTTTCGCCTCCCGGCGGCAAGTTGGCAATTCCGAAAGGGCGGAGTTTCCGATAATCTGAACGCGACGCGACTTATGGTCGGAGAGGACGATGCCGCAGGACACAGCAGGCCCCGACGGGCGCGCCGGCAGGCCGAAATGGTACGGTTATCTGCAGCTCGCCCTCATTCTCGGCGCGATCGCCGTTGCGCTTTATTTCGCACGGGCGCCGGAGCGGGTCGAGCGTATCGACAGGTCGGCGCTGGCGACCGAGGAAAGAAGGCCGGTCATACACGTCGTTCGGCCGGAGCCGACCGAGCAGGCGTTGACGCTGAGTCTGACGGGATCGGTAAAGCTGAAGGAACGGGCTACGGTGATGTCCGAAGTCGCGGGCCGGGTCGTCTGGGTCTCGCCCAAATTCGAGCCCGGCGGATCGATAGCGGCGAACGAGGTCTTTATCAGAATCGATCCCGAGGAATACGAACTCAGGGTCGAAGAAGCCAAATTGGAGGTTGAGGGACTCGAACATGAAATAAGCGAGAAGAAGGCCCGGAACGAAGACACGGCGGGAACGGTTCTGAAGCTGGAGAAGGCGCACGTGGCGCTTCGGCTGGCGGAACTGCAGCTCCGCAGGACGGAGATTTCCCTTCCCTTTGATGCCCGTGTGGTCTCTTCGAGCGTCGAGGTCGGCGAGCTCGCCGGCCCGGCGGAAAAGGTCGGCAAGGCGGCAGTGCTGGGCGTGGTTTATCGCCCCGAATCGATTCGCGTGACCGCTCCCATCGAGCAACGGGACCTCAAGCATCTCTCGCCTGTCGTCGGACGGTCAGCCCTAGTCCGCACCAGGACGGGGGTTTACCGGGCGAAGGTCGCGGCGGTTTCCTCGGTCGTGGCGCCCAAGAGCCGGCTCGCCTCGCTCTTCCTGAAATTCTCCGACGAGCTGCCGGTGGAGAACCGGCCGCTGCCCCGTACCTTTGCCGAGGTCTCAATCAAGGGCCCGGTGCATCGGGATGTCTATGTGTTGCCGGAAGCAGCCGCGCAGGCCAACGACCGCGTCTGGGTCGTCAGGGACGGCGCGCTGACCTCGGTCGAGCCGCGGATGCTGGGACGGATCGAGGGCGGATGGGTGGTGGAGGCCTTCGATGCAGGCGACGGTGTCGTGCTCGGCACCTTGCCGGGAGCCCGGGAGGGCCTCGCGGTAACGACCGCAAAGCCGCAGGCATAGGGGGCGGCGCATGAGCAACACCGACGCTGGAGGAGGCGCCGGCGGGTCCGGAACGCCTGTGCCTCGGGGCCCGATCGCCTGGTTTGCGGCAAATCCCGTTGCCGCCAACCTGCTTATGGTCTTCCTGATCGTCGCGGGCGCAATCGCCGGCTCGCGGCTTGTGGTCCAGAACACCCCGGAGTTCGACTTACGCCGTATTGCCATCAAGATCCCGTCGCCCGGCGCATCGCCGAGGGAAGTGCAGGAGGATGTCGTCCGCCGGGTCGAGGAAGCGATCGTCGGCATATCCGGCGTCAGCCGGGTCGTCAGCACGGCGAAGGATGGCGTCGGCCTGATCGATGTGGAGCTCGAGACCTTCGCCGATGACGAGGCGGTCCTGAACGACATCGAAGGCGCCATCGACACCTTGGAGAACTTTCCGCCTCCCAACGCGGAACGGCCCAAGGTCTCCCTTTTCAGATGGCGAAACGATGTCGTGACGATTGCGGTTTCGTCCGCTTCGGCGACGGAAGCCGGCCTCCGGCTCGCGGCGGAAGATTTGCGCGACTTGCTGCTGGCCCTGCCGACGGTGTCCCACATACAACTGGAAGGTACGCGGGACCGGGAGATAACGCTGGAGTTGAGCGAGGAGGAGTTGCGGCGAAACCGCCTCAAGATCAGCGACATAAGGCAGGCGATCCGGCGCGCATCGCTCAACCTGACGTTCGGGGAATTGCGCACTGACGCGGGCGGCGTCGTGCTGCAGGTCGTGGGAAAGCGGAAATATAGCGGTGAATTCAAGGATATACCGCTCATTGCGAGACTCGACGGAACGGTGGTCACGCTGGGCGACGTCGCCAGAATTCGCGACGGTTTCGTCGATGAGAATGTCCTGACCGAACTGGACGGCGTGCCGGCGGTGTTTCTTCGGATCAGCGCAACCGGCAGGCAATCCACCAAGGAGATAAGGAACATCGTCACCGGGTTCCTCGGCGGCTACAGCCCGCCCGAGCATGTTTCGGTCCAGGTCTGGGATGACAAGGTCGAACTGACCATCGAGCGGTTGACCAGGATCTTCGGAAACGCCGTAATCGGTGCGGTTCTGGTGTTCCTGTGCCTCGTCGCGGTGTTCGACCTCCGGGTGGCTTTCTGGACGACGTTCGGCATCGTTCTCGCCTTTGTCGGGTCGCTGATCTTCTTTGCGCCGGCCGACATGACACTGAACATGGGCACTTTGTTCGCCTTCTTCCTGATGGTCGGCATCGTGGTGGACGATGCCGTGGTCGTCGGCGAAAGCATTGCGACGGAGAGGAGCCGCGGCGGGACGGGGCTGGCCGCGGCAATATCGGGCGCAAGGGCCGTGGTCGGGCCGCTGGTCGTCGGCGCGGCTACGACGCTGATCGCGCTGGCCCCCCTGCTGTTCATCACCGAAGGCGCCTGGCAGATCATTCGGGTGATTCCCTATGTGGCGCTGTTTGTGCTGGCGATATCCCTGGTGGAGGCGTTCCTGATCCTGCCGGCGCACCTGTCGCATGACCGGCCTTGGAGCGCGCCGCCGCTGAGCGGCTGGCAGCGGGCGGTGAGCAGATGGCTCGACGGCATTCGCGACAGCGTGGTGACGGCCACCGTCTCCTGGTCGGTGCGCCATGTCTGGACGGCGCTCGCCATCGGTATCGCCATCGTGGCCTGCGCGGTGCTGCTTCTGCGCTACGACGCGGTACGGGTCCTGTTCGCGGAGGCGAGGGCGAGCGTTTCCAACATGGTGCAGGTGGAGTTGCGCCTGCCGGCCGGCTCGCCGTTCGAGGCGACGCTCGCCGCCGCCGAGCGCTTCAGGGATGCGGCCGAGGGCGTGAACGAGGACCTGGAAGGCACGTCGATCAAGTCGGTCAGCATCTCCGTCGGCAAGATCCTGTCCACCCGGCCCGGAGACGCCGAACTCAAGGGCGACCATCTGGCGACGGTGAGGGCCCATCTTTATCGCCGTCCCGTCCGCGTTGCGCAGCCGAGCGAAGTGGAGCGCGCGTGGCGGGCCCGCGTCGGCGACGTTTCGAGCCTGGAACATGTGGAATATGTGACGAGCCGGAGCAAGATCAAGCCGAACGTCGCCTATTCGATGCGCCATGACGACCCGCAGGTCTTGCAGGACGCCGCGCAGAAACTGCGGTCCGCCCTCGCCGCGATACCTGGCGTTTACGGCGTTTACGACAATCTCTCGCCGGGCAAGCGGCAGCTCGAGATAGAACTGACCCCTGCCGGCAAGGTGGCGGGGCTCTCACCGGCTATTCTGGGAGCGCAGTTGCGCGCCCGGCTCCACGGCGCCGAAGCGCAGCGCATCCAGCGGGGCCGCGAGGAAATCCAGGTCGTCGTCAGATATCCGGCCGAACGTCGGCGCAGCCTGAAGGAACTCGCCGGAATGCGGCTGGAACGCCCCGGCGGAGGGGAGATTCCGCTCTTTCTGGCGGCCACGCTTACGGAAAAACAGGAACTGGCCGAACTGACGCGGATCGACGGCAAGCCGGCGGTCTTTGTCGAGGCGAAGGCCGACGCTGCGGTCGTCACGCCGATCCAGGCCCGCCGGCTGATCGAGG
>JAJECZ010000006.1 GCA_022821735.1 Alphaproteobacteria bacterium
TCCTCGTCCTGGGCGGGAGAGACCGCCGCCTCGTCGAGCTCGGCAAAGCGGAGCGCGCGGTCCACCAGCGCCATGGACATGGCCTTGCGCTCCTGATGGCCGAAGACGAGCCCGTAGCCGCGCGTGAACTGCGGCGGCGCCTTGGCGCTGCCCTTGAACTGGTTGACCATCTGCACTTCGGTCATCTCGATCTCGCCGATCTCGACGGCGAAGCCGAGCTCCTCCGGCACGATCTCCACTGCGACCGTCCCGTAGCGGATTTCCCCGGCGAAGGGATGGTTGTTCGAGAAGCCGCGCTGGGTCGAGTAGCCCAGCGCAAGCAGGAACCCCTCGTCGCCGCGCGCGAGCGCCTGGAGCCGGGCGTCGCGGTCCGCCGGGAATCTCAGCGGCTCCCTGGTAATGTCCGCCGGCGGTGCTTCGGCACCTTCCAGGCCGGCTTCCTCCTCGATCAGGCCTTCGCGGCCCAGAATATCCACGACGCGCGGGACCGGCTCTTCGGCCGGCGGCTCGCGTTCCGCTCCCGGCGCAGGGCCTTCGCCGCCGGACCCGCTCTCGCCGGCGAGGCGGAAATCCAGCAGGCGGTGTGTGTAGTCGTAGGTCGGGCCCAGGATCTGGCCGCCCGGAAGGTCCTTGAAGGTCGCGGAAATCCGGCGTTGGATCGCCATGTCCCCCGTATCGACGGGCTCGCTGTTGCCGAGGCGCGGCAGGGTCGTGCGATAGGCCCGCAGCAGGAAGACGGCTTCGATCAGGTCTCCCTGCGCCTGCTTGATCGCGAGCGCCGCAAGCTCCCGGTCGTAGAGCGAACCCTCGGCCATCACCCGGTCCACAGCGAGCCCGAGCTGCTCCGCTATCTGCCGGGTCGAAACTTCCGGCACGGAAGGGTCGCCCCGGCGGGCCTCGTCCAGCAGGCGGTGCGAGGCCTCGATGGCCTTCTCGCCGCCCTTGACCGCGACATACATCTCAGAACCTCACCTCGGTGGAGCGCGGCACGGCCGCCACATGCGTTCCCGATGCGAACACCAGGTCGATCCCCTGGGGGAAGAGGCGCTCGAGGTCCCGGCGCTGTTTCCAGAAGTCCGCCGCGACGCCGGCTGCGCGAAAGACCCGGCGGTCCTCGATCCCGGGTCCTCTGAGCGTAACCGCCTCCCCCGCTTCGAGCGACGCGACCTGTATGACGAGGGTCGCGCTCTCGTCCGGATAGGCTTCCGAGCCGAGCCGGAAATCGGCGAGGGCCGGCATTGCCGCCGGAGCGGCCAGAAGGGCGAAGCGCGCGGCGCCGGCATCGGCGGCCAGCGGACAGCCGCAATGAAAGCGGAGCCAGGCCCGCACCTCGCCGCCGTCCGCCGCAGTGTCCAGCCAGACCGGGGTCTCGAAGTCCAGCAGGGTCAGGCAGACCGCGGCGCTCGCGCGGTCCAGCGGCGCCGGCGGCGTCAGGACCGCGGCGACGTCATGCACGGAGCCGGGCTCCGACATTGCCGCCAGCACATGGCGAAACACCTGCTGGCTGTCCGGGACCGGCGCACCGAACCCGGGCCGGAGGGCTGCTCCATTGCTTCGCGCCGGCACGGGGTCAGTCCCGTTCCCGGACCATGGCGAAAAACTCGACCCGCGACCGGGCGGCATTCGCGCGGCTCTCCTCCCGCCGCGTCCGCTGGGCCGCTTCCAGCGGCGCGACCACTGCCTCGTCGAGTTCCTCCCGCCACCCGGGTTGCTGGAGCAGCGCGTCGAACGCCGCCGCCAGTTCGGCATGGCGGGCGCTGCGTCCCGCGACATAGGCGATTCCGACCTCGCCGCCTTCCAGCTGGACGGCGCAGCGCGTCGCGCTCATCTCGCCCATATTGAAGGGGCGTCCCGCTCCGCCTGCGCGCCCGCGAACCATGACGAGGCCCGTTTCCGGCGGGCGCAGGAGCCGGTATTCCGGCCTGTCCGCAAGGCCGGCCCAGGCGGCTTCCAGCGCGCCGTCTTCCGCCCTGGCCAGAACGCCCATCCATCGCTGCCGCGCCGCAATCTGCGGGTCTGTCCCGGTCGAGGTCGGCATGTTGCCTGCCGCTCCAGCTTGCCCGGCGCTCACAGGAGCAAAGCCCGGTGACGCTTTTGTAACCCGGTTAGCCGGGGCCTTCCCGCCTTGTCAAGGCAATGTCGGCGTTCTCCGCCCGCGCTAGTCCAGACGGCGGGCATGGATCAGGCGGGTCATGCCCGGCACCATTTCCTCGTCGCGGGGGACCGCGAAGCCGACTTCCAGCATCCGGCTCTTCAGCCAGCCGGGGGTGACCGAGCGCGCCTCCGGGGTGAAGGCCATGTGCTGCAGCTGCCAGAGCGCCGCCATGGGCGGGCCGGTGCGGTCGTCCTCCACCATGAAATCGTGGACGATGAAATGGCCGCCCGGCGACAGGCAGTCGTAGGCCTGCTGCACCAGCCGGGGCAGTTCGGAGCCCGGGACGCCGCTGAACAGGTAGGACATCAGGATCGCGTCCTGCTCCGTCGGCCAGTCCACGGTCAACGCATTGCCGGGGATGTAGCGCACCCGGTCCACCATCCCGGCCTCGGTGATGAAGCGCCAGCCGATCTCGGCGACGTTGGGGAAGTCGATGATGGTCGAGACCAGTTCGGGGAAGGTCTCCAGCAGCCGGATGGACATGGCCCCCGTGCCGCCGCCGACATCCAGCAGGTTGTGGCAGCCGGAGAGGTCCACCAGCCGCGCCAGCGTCCGGCCGGGCCCGAGCGAGCCCGCATGCTGCGCCTCGCTGTAGAGCGTCGCCTGCTCCGGGTCCGACATCCAGTGCTGGTAGCTGTCCACCGCCTCCGGGTTCAGCGAGCCGTCCATCACCTCGTTCAGCTGGGTGAGGAACGGGTACATCTGCCGGTCGATCTGGTAGCGCAGATAGTCCCCGAAGTCGTAGCGGGCGCCGCGCACCAGGAAGGTCGAGGCGCCCGGCGCGTTGAAATAGCTCTCCTCCTCGCGGTCCACCAGGCCGATCGCGGTCAGCGCCGTCATCAGCGTGGTGATGCGGTTGACGGGAACGCTCGTCTTCGCAGCGAGCGCGCTCGCCGTCTTGGGGCCGTCGGCAAGCTGGGTGAAGATATCGACGTGCAGCGCCGCGAAGAGCGCCTTGGAAGCCATGAACCCGAAAGCCAGTTTCGATACATCCTCGGCCGTTTCGACCAATTGCTCCGTCACCGGAAAAACTCCTCAAATCGCGATAGGGCTGAGTCCGTAAAACCTTGCACAAGCCCGATGAATTTTCAATGATACGAATACTTTCAGTTGTATTGATTGATTTATCTCCTATTTAGTTACATTGAAGTTTTTTTACTGTATTGTTGGCGTTTTGTCGGTAAAGGACGGTTCTATACTTTGCCGGACAGCGGCGGCGTGAGTGCGGAACAGCGCGGCCGCCAGCAACAGCACGGCGCCCAGCTGGTGAAGCGCGGCCAGGCCGAGCGGCACGACTGCAAGCAGCGTCGCGAGCCCGAGGCCGGCCTGGAGCAGAACGGCCGCCAGCAGCAGATGCTCCGCCACGCCCGCGCGCAGGCCGCCCGCCCGCAGCCACGCCGCAACCACCGCGAGCAGGGCGGCGACCGCCAGCCAGCGGTGATGGAACTGGGCCGCCACCGGGTTCTCCAGCGCGTCCGCGGCCCAGCTCGGCCCGCTGCGGTAGTCCGCAGGCAGCAGCGCGCCGTCCATCAGCGGGAAGCTGTTGTAGATGAGGCCGCCATTGTTGCCGGCCACCAGCGCGCCGCTGACGATGGCGACGGCGATCAGGCCGAGCAGCAGCCATGACGGGAGGGATCGCCGCCCCCCCTGCGGGCGGACGCGGTCGAGCAGCGTCCAGACGAGCAGGGCGAAGATGACGAGCGCCATGCCGAGATGCACCGCGAGCCTTGCCGCGCTCACATCCGGCCGGTCGGCGAGTCCGCTCCGTACCATCCACCAGCCGATCAGCCCCTGCAGGGCGCCAAGCGCCAGCAGCAGCAGCAGACGGGCGCGCAGCCGCCGGTCGAGCCGGCCCCGCAGCCAGAACCAGGCGAGCGGAACCGCGAAGAACACGCCCAGCAGCCGCCCCCAGAGGCGGTGGGCATATTCCCACCAGAAGATCTGCCGGAAGCCTTCGAGGTCGATGGAGAAGTTGACCTGGCGGAACTCGGGCGTCTCGCGGTAGAGGGCGAACACCCTTTGCCACTCGGCCTCGGAAAGCGGCGGCAGCCAGCCGACCAGCGGGCGCCATTCCACCATCGACAGGCCCGACTCGGTGAGCCTCGTGATGCCGCCGATCGAAACCATCGCGGCCACGGCGCAGGCCATGAAGAGGAGCCAGACGGTGACGGCGCGGCACGGGGTCGCTTGCCGGTCGAACATGGAGCGCCTAGTTAGAGAGCCGTGCCGTGCCCGGCAATAGCCGGGCCCGCTCCGCCGCGTGAGGTGATCCGTCCTCGATGCCCGAATTGACCCTTGCCGACGGCCTTGCCTTCGACGACCTCTATTGCCGCGACGGCCTGCTGCGGATCGACGGCCTGTTCCTGGAGGGGCTCGACCCGGAACTCCGGGCCGGCCTGGAAACGGCGCGCAGGTCGCCGGATGCGCTGGAACCGAAGGCGGAATCGGAGCTGGTGCTGGCGCTGGCGCCGAAGCTGGAGGGCTTCCTCACCCGCCTGTTCGGCATCGAGGCCGAGGCGGCGGCGCTCTCGGAACGGCACACCGCGCTGGCGCCGGTCTATCGCTGCAAACGGCTGTTCGTGCAGCGCCGCGCCGCCCGGGCGGTGAAGCCGGCGGAGGCGGCGGAGCTGGACGGCGGTGCGGTCGAGGCGGCGCTGGCGGCCCACATGCCGGTGCCCGTCGAGGAGGAGGCGTTCGCCGGGGCCGTGATGGGCTGGCTCGCGGACGAGGCGGCCTCCGGCGAGGCGCTGGCGGCGGCGGCGCGCTATGCGGCCTGGGCGCTCCACCATCCGGAGGGCCGCGCGCGGCACGCGGCGGGCGTGCTGTTCAAGCAGCCGGGGCGCATCGACCCCATGCGGCTGATCGATACCGAGGTCAGGACGGAAAACGGCGCGGCCGGGCTCGAACTGCCGAAGTCGCGGCTGCGCCGGCGCGAGGGCTTCGCGCTCACCGACGGCGGCATGGACCTGAAGGCGGCGCTGGACCAGGCGCATTACTGCATCTTCTGCCACAACCAGGGCAAGGACAGTTGCGCGCGCGGGCTGCGCGACCGCCGCACGGGCGCCTTCTCCAGGACGGTATTCGGCGTGGAGCTCGCCGGCTGCCCGCTGGAGGAGAAGGTCTCCGAGATGCAGCTCCTCAAGACCGAGGGCTGGACGCTGGGCGCGCTCGCGACCGTGTGCATCGACAACCCGCTCTGCGCCGCCACCGGCCACCGCATCTGCAATGACTGCATGAAGTCCTGCATCTACCAGAAGCAGGACCCGGTCGACATTCCGCAGGTCGAGACGCGGGTGCTGAAGGACGCGCTGGACCTGCCCTGGGGCTTCGAGATCTACAGCCTGCTGACGCGCTGGAACCCGCTGAATTTCGCCCGCCCGCTGCCGCTCCCGGCGACCGGCCGCCAGGTGCTCGTGGTCGGCCTCGGCCCGGCCGGCTTCAGCCTCGCCCACCACCTGATGAACGACGGACACCGGGTCGTGGCGGTGGACGGGCTGAAGATCGAGCCGCTTCCGGCCGCGCTGTCGGGCGTGGACGAGACGGGCGGGCGGCAGGGCTTCCGGCCCGTGCGCGACATGGCCGAGATTCGCGAGGACCTGTCCGAAAGGGTCATGGCGGGCTTCGGCGGCGTGGCCGAATACGGCATCACCGTGCGCTGGGACAAGAACTTCCTCAAGCTGGTCCGCCTGCTGCTGGAACGGCGCGCGGCGTTCACCATGGTCGGCGGCGTGCGCTTCGGCGGCACGCTCGGGCTCGACGAGGCGTTCGCGTGGGGCTTCGACCATGTGGCGATGGCGGCCGGGGCCGGCCGGCCGACCCACGTGCCGATGCCGAACGCGCTGGCGCCGGGCGTGCGCATGGCCTCGGACTTCCTGATGGCGCTCCAGCTCACCGGCGCCGCCAGAACCGACAGCATCGCCAACCTCCAGATACGCCTGCCGACGGTGGTGGTGGGCGGCGGGCTGACCGCCATCGACACGGCCACGGAGTCGCTCGCCTACTACCCGGTGCAGGTGGAGAAGTTCCTGGCGCGCTGGGAGGCGCTCGGCGGGGAGGTTGCCTGGACGGCGGACGAGGCGGAGGTGGCGGAGGAGTTCCTCGCCCATGCCCGTGCGCTGAGGGCGGAGCGGGCGCGGGCGGCAGCGGCCGGCGAGGCGCCGCGCATCCTCGAATTGCTGCGGTCCTGGGGCGGCGTCACCATCGCCTACCGGCGCCGGCTGATCGACGCGCCCTGCTACACGCTGAACCATGAGGAAGTGGCGAAGGCGCTGGAGGAGGGCATCCGCTTCGCCGAGTGCCTGTCGCCGCTGGCGGTGGAGGTGGACGGAAGCGGCCGGGCGGCGGCGCTGCGCCTCGAGCGCGTGGAGATCGACGAGCAGGGGCGGCGGCGCGCCCTCGGCGACGGCGAGACGGTGCTGCTGCCGGCCCGCACCGTGCTCGTGGCGGCGGGCACCCAGCCCAACACTGTGCTGGCGCGTGAGAGCGCCGGCATTGCGTTCGACGGCAAGTATTTCCAGGCGGTGGACCGGGAGGGGCGTCCGGTGTCCCCCGAGCCGACGGCAAAGCCCGCCGCGCCCGCCGTGCTGATGCAGCGGCGCGGGGACGGGCGCGCGGTCAGCTTCTTCGGTGACCTGCACCCCTCCTTCGCCGGCAATGTCGTCAAGGCGATGGGCGGCGTGAAGCAGGCCTATCCGCTGGTGAGCCGGCTGCTGGCCGAACGGCCGCCGGCGACGGAGAGCGACCTCGCGGACCGCGCCAACCGGGAGCTGCGCGCGCGCGTCCACGAGGTCGTGCGGCTCACGCCGAAGATCGTCGAGGTCGTCGTCGAAGCGCCGGCCGCGGCGCGGGCTTTCCGGCCGGGACAGTTCTACCGGCTCCAGAACTTCGAGAGCCGGTCCCTGCGCCGCAACGGCACGGTGCTGGCCATGGAGGGGCTGGCGATGACCGGCGCCTGGGTGGACAGGGAACGCGGCCTGCTGTCCACCATCATTCTGGAGATGGGCGGCTCCTCCGATCTCGCGGCCCGGCTGCAGCCTGGCGAGCCGGTGGTGCTGATGGGGCCGACCGGCTCGCCGACGGAAATTCCCGAAGACGAGACTGTGCTGCTCGCCGGCGGCGGGCTCGGCAATGCGGTGCTGTTCTCCATCGGGCGGGCGCTGCGCGAGGCGGGCAGCCGCGTGCTCTATTTCGCCGGCTACAAGGAAGTGGGAGACCGCTACAAGACCGCCGAGATCGAGGCGGCGGCCGATGTCGTGGTGTGGTGCTGCGACGAGGCGCCGGGTTTCCGGCCCGCCCGCCCGCAGGACTTCGGCTGGGTCGGCAACATCGTGGACGCGATGGCGGCCTACGGAGAGGGCCGGATGGGCGATGCGCCGGTTCCGCTCGGCGAGGTGGACCGCATTCTCGTCATCGGCTCCGACGGCATGATGGCGGCGGTCGATGCGGCGCGGCGCGGCGTGCTCCGCGACCTGCTGAAGCCCGGGCACAAGGCCGTCGGGTCGATCAACTCACCGATGCAGTGCATGATGAAGGAGATCTGCGCGCAGTGCCTCCAGCTCCACCGCGACCCGGAGACCGGCGAGGAGCGGGTGGTCTATTCCTGTTTCAACCAGGACCAGCCGCTGGACCTCGT
>JAJECZ010000455.1 GCA_022821735.1 Alphaproteobacteria bacterium
CGGCGGGTCTCGGTATGGCGCGAGACCGGCATCGCCACCGGCCCTTCCAGCCCGGCGACGGCGGCGCTGGCGGGCGCGGCGATCCGGTGCTCGAACACGCCGAAGCGCTTCTCCGGCAAGGCGTGCTTGGGCACGCCGTGATAGTGGTAGAGCGCGGCCTGGGCCGCCCAGCACAGCGTGAACAGCGGCGTCTTCCGGGCGCGCAGCCCGTCCAGCAGGTGCGCGATCTCCTCCCAGTAATCGACTGCCTCGAAATCGAGCAGCTCGATGGGCGCGCCGGTCAGGATCACGCCGTCGGCTTCTTCCGCCGCGTCCAGCCCGCCATAGAAGGCGGCCATGTGCCCGGGATCGGCGTTCTTGCCCCGGTAGCGCGAGGGAACCGCGAGCGAGAGCGCGATATCCGGGCCGGCAAGGCCGAGCTTGCGGGCGATCTGCCGCTCGGTCTTCTGTTTCTCCGGCATGAGGTTGACCAGCAGCACGCGGCGCGCCGGCCGGTCGTCGGAGAAGAGCGGCACGCCCTCCTCCGCAAGCTCGGCCGCCGCCGGCAGTCCCTCCGCAAGCCGAATGGCCATCAGCCGCTCTTCCTTTCCGCCCGCCGCCGCTCGCAGAGTCCGATATAGCCCTCCAGCCGGTCGCCGCCATGCTCCCAGAGGGTCGCGAGGAAGCCGTCCGCATCGGGAATGCCGTCGTTCGGGAACACGTCTGCGGTCTCCAGCGCCAGGCCGTAGCGGGCGAGGCGCTCGTAGCGGGGCCGGCGGAAGGCAAGCAGTTCCGGGAAGAGCGGGCGCACGAATCCGACCGGATCGACGTCTGCGCCGTCCCCGGGCATGCTCTTCAGGCGCGGCATCAGGAAATCGGGATTATAGAACAGCGGCTTGGGATGGGTGCGGGCGCGTTCCTTTAGGGTCTCCTCGAAGGCGGCGTCGGCGCGGATATAGACGATCAGGCTGTGGGCCGTGAGCCGTTCCAGCACCGGGTCTTCCGGGTCGTCGAGATCGACCACCTCGCAGAGCGAGCCGGAGGCGTCGTTGACGAAGCTCTCGCACCCGTAAAGCCGCCAGCCCTTGGCGATGAAGTCCGGCACGTCGAGCATCGACTGTATCTCGGCATCCCGGTAAAGCCTCTGGCGGTGGAGGAAGGTCTCCATGTCCAGCCCGCCCGCGGCCGGGTCGCCGTACATGCCGAGAAAGGTCGAGACCGGCTCCAGATTGTCCACGGAGATATTGTGCTCGATATAGATCGAATCGGACCGCAGCAGGTCGGCGACGAAGCGGTCCGCCATCGACATGATCTTGAACTTGATGTTGTCGAGGATGTGCTCCGCCAGGTAGCGCGTGCCGATGCGGTAGTCGGCGGAATAGTGGAACCAGTCGGCCGACCGGCGGAGCGACGTCGAGAGCACGGTCTTGCCGACGCCCGACATGCCGAGCAGCGTGATGGCGTGGGGGAGCGCCCGGAACGTCTCGAAGCTGCCCATGGGCGCGCTCACCCGGCGAGGCGCGGATGCAGCCAGGCGGCGGCGGCAAGCAGGTCGGCATCGCCGCCCGCCCGGCCGACGAGCTGGACCCCGACCGGCAGTCCGTTGCCGGCAGAGAAGCCCGGCAGGGTGATGCAGGGCACGCCCAAGGTCGTCCAGATGCGGTTGCATTCCGGCGAGCCGGTCCAGCCGAGCCCCTCCGGCGCCTCGCCGGGCGCGGCCGGGGTGATGAGCGCGTCCACGCCGTCGAAGACCTTGTCGAAGGCCGCCCGCGCCGCCTCACGGATGCCGAGCGCCCAGAGATAGCGTTCACGGTCGAGGCCGAGGCCGGTTTCGACGATCTGGCGGATGGCGTCGCTCATGTCCTCCCGGCGCATGCGGTATTCCCAGGCCAGCAGGCGGGCGCCCTCATAGGGCATGATGACATCGTGGGCCGCCGGCACCTCGTCGCAGGGAGGCGGCAGCACCAGGTCGTCCGGCCCGGCGCCGGCAGCCGCGCGCGCAACCTCCATCGCCTTGACCGATGCTGGTTCGACGCAATGCCAGGCCGGGCTCGGGCACATGGCGAATCGCGCCGGACGGGCCTCGACCCGCGAGATCGGGATACCCGCCATCGCTTGTACGAAGGCGCCGGCGTCGGCGACCGTGCGCGCCATGGAGCCCACCGTGTCCAGCGTCTCGGAGATCGGCTTCACGCCCGCTCGCGGCACCGTGCCGAAGGTCGGCTTGAAGCCGACCGCGCCGCAATAGGAGGCCGGGCGGACCACCGAGCCGGCAGTCTGGGTGCCGATGGCCAGCGGCACCTGGTAATCGGCGACCCCGGCGGCCGAGCCCTGCGAGGAGCCGCCCGGCGTATGGGCCGGGTCCACCGGATTGCGGGTCTTGCCCGGATGGCGCATGGCGAATTCGGTCGTGACCGTCTTGCCGAGTACCACCATGCCCGCGTCGCGCAGCAGCGCCACAGGCGCGGCGTCCCAGGCCGGGCGGTTGCCGGGCGTGTAGATCGGCGAGCCGTAGCCGGTCGGCATGTCATGCGTGTCGATGATGTCCTTGATGCCGGCCGGCACGCCGTGGAGCGCCGAGCGGGGCTCCTCCCGGTCGCGCTGCCGCGCTTCGGCGAGCGCGGCCTCCGGGTCGAGATGGATCCAGGCGCCAACCTGCTCGTCCCGCGCCTCGATATGCGCGAGGCAGGATTCGACCAGCCGCTCGGACGTCAGGTCTCCCGCCCGGATGGCGGCGGCGGCGTCGAGGCCGGAGAGGAGATGGGGTTGGGTCATGGGCGCCTCGCGAAGCTGCGGCCGATAAGCTGGCGGTGGATCTGGTTGGTCCCTTCCCAGATCTGGGTGATCTTGGCGTCGCGCAGCAGCCGTTCCGCGCGGTACTCCCTGATATAGCCGTAACCGCCGTGAAGCTGCACGCACATATCGGCGGCCTTCATGGCGAGGTCGGAGGCGGAGAGCTTGGCCATGGAGGCCTCGATGCCGATATCGTCCAGCCCCTCGTCCACCAGCCCGGCGACATAGCCCAGCCAGAGCTCCGCCTGGGCAAGCTCGGTGGCGAGGTCGGCCAGCATGAACTGGATGCCCTGGAAGTCCGCGATGCGCCGGCCGGACTGGCGGCGCTGGCCGATATAGGCGGTGGCGTCGTCGAAGGCGGCGCGCGCGATACCGAGCGCGTGGGCGGCGATGGACGGGCGCGACTTGTTGAGCGCGCCGAACAGCACCTTCAGCCCCTCGCCCGGCCCGAGCACCAGGTTCTCCCGCGGCACGTGCACGCCCTCGAAGGCGAGCGCAGCCGTGGAGCTTGCGCGCAGCCCCAGCTTGTCCTCCAGCCGCAGCACGCTTATGCCGGCGGCCTCCTTCTCGACGGCGAGCGCCGTGATCGCCGCGCGCCCGTCCTCGATCTCCGCCCATTTGCCGAACAGCACATAGACGTCCGCCACGTCGCCGTTGGTGATGAAGGTCTTGGCGCCGTCGATGACGATGTCGCCGCCGTCCGGGCGGAAGCGGGTGCGCATGCCGGTGGCGTCGGAGCCGGCGTTTTCCTCGGTGATGCAGAGCGCGGCGAGGCCCCCGTCGGCGATGCGCGGCAGGATGCGGCGCTTCAGTTCGTCGCTGCCGAAGTCGATCACCGGCTTAACGGCGTGGAACACGGTCGACCACACGATCCCGGTCGCCGCGCAGGCCCGCGCCATCTCGTGCGCCGCGCGGATGTAGCAGGCGAAGGACAGGCCGGCGCCGCCATAGGCCTCGGGCACGAACATCCGGTTGAGTTCGAGTTCGCGCATGGCGGCGAGATTGTCCCAGGGGAAGCGGGCCTCCGCGTCGAAGGCGGCTGCGGCCGGGGCCACCACCCGTTCCGCGAGGCGCTTCACGGCTTCCAGCACC
>JAJECZ010000257.1 GCA_022821735.1 Alphaproteobacteria bacterium
GCGCAGGGCGGCCTTGTCCACGTCGCGTTTGTGCGCGCGCGTCAGCAGGGCCGCGCGGTCGGCCAGCCGGGCATTGTCTCCAGGCGCGCCCATGCCGCGTTCCTTCATCGCCGCCTCGATCTCGGCCCGTCTCGTGGAGAACGACCGGATGACCTCGCGCGGAACGCCCCGGATCTCGAACCGCCCGTCCGCGTGGGTTTTTTCGATGTCGTACCCGAGGCTCTCCAGTCCCCGGGCCAGTTCGGCACGGTAAACCGCCCCGATGGCGATCACGCCCCGGAACACCCGGTCGTTGACCATCGTGCGCCACTTGGCATCGGTGCCCTGAACCATGTTGGCGATCACCGCATGAGTGTGAAGCTGGGGGTCCAGATTCCGGGACGTGTCATGCCTGAAGGTCGCGGCCACCATCTTCTGTTTGCCCTGCCGCACCATGGTCCGGGACACCGGGTCCTGTACCCGCGTCTCGATGGCGCGATTCTCGATCCAGGACAGGGTCCGCTTCACGGCCCTGTCATGTGCCTTGACGATCCGGCGGTCCCCGCCCACCAGGGCGGCGAGCGACACCGACTTGGGGGCGGACAAGGTGACGTCGATGCCGGGGCGGTGGCGGATCGTGCCGTCGCGTTCCCGTTTGCCCAGCCTGCGCCCGTCCGGGACATGGCCTTCCAGCACCTTCTGAAAGTCGCCGGGCTCCACCGGCCCGCTCAATCCCATCGCCTCGGCGCCCCGGCCCCGCCAGGCGCTGGCCTCGCGGTGCAGGGCGTCGTCCCTGGCATAGTAGCCGTCCTTCTCGTAATAGCTCACGCCCTGGGCGGCGGAGGCGACGGTGCCGATGGACGCTACCATGAGCTGCGCCCGGCAGCGTTGCACGCGGCAAATGGGCCGCACCCTGCAAATGGGCCGCACCCTGCAAAGGGGCCGCACCCTGCAAAGGGGCTGCACCCTGCAAAGGGGTTGCGCCCTGCAAAGGGGTTGCGCGCGGCAACGCCGCCGTACCGGTCACCGGGACCGATGCCAACAGGGGGTTTGCCGCCCGCAGGGTGATTGCTGCCCGCCGGGCCGGGGTTCAATCCCGTCCCGGAATGACGGACAATCCCGTCCCGATGAATGCTTGGCAGGAGTTCCTCATCGCTGTGGCGGGCCTGTGCCTTTGCGTATGGGCGCTGCTCGCCTCGGACCGTTTCATGACGCGCGGAATGCGCGCAACTTGCGCGGGCCTGGGCGCGATTTTGCTCCTCGCCGGGTTGGTGTCCATCTACGGTTGAGCGGGGCAAAATCGGTTCGCGATCGCCATTCATGGCCCCAACGTAGCACCGCCGGAAAAGGGTCCGCAATAGGGTTTTTCAGGCCGGTTGCGCCGTGTTGACTCCTTGTTGATCCGGGGTGTGGGGCCATGAGTAGGGTCTTGTTGGCCCTGTGAAAAACCCGTTTAGTTACGGTAGGTTACGAGCGCTTTCGGGCCTTCACGGAGATTTTTCGGTCAGGATTGAGAAGCACGCCCGGACGGGTCGTTTGGTCTACGTCTCCGGCACGATGCAGACGCGGCGCTGGCGCAAGGACGGGGAGGACTCCGACCGGTTCTCCACCGAGATCCGGCTGGCCCCGGGCGGGCGCGTCCAGTTCCTGGACAAGCCCAAGGGCGCCAACGGGTCCGACGCCAACGGCGCGCAGGCGGCTTCCCAGCCGGCGCCCGACGCTCCGGCCGCCACCCAGGACGACCTGGACGACGACATCCCGTTCTAGTCTGACCGTCCGTGCCCCTTGGGGCCGGCTCCCGCAATTCCTCGGCGGGGGCTGGCCCTTTTTTTCATGCACGCGGGGCACGGTCCTTCCACACCGCCACGTCCGCGGGCCTCTCCCGGGTCAGTGCGGCTTCGGCGGGGGCGATTCGCGGTGTGCGAGAGAGAGACCGATCCCGCCACTGCCCCCATCCGCTCTCGGAGGACCCCGACCATGACACAGCCCGACACGACAGTTTCCCCCCGCCTGGTCTACGCCGGCATCGGCGCCCGGAGAACTCCCCCCGAAATCCTCTCCGTCATGACCCGCCTCGCCCAATGGCTGCACCGCACCGGCTGGCATCTGAATTCCGGCGGGGCCGACGGCGCGGACCGGGCCTTTGCCGAGGGGGCGCCCGCCGAGTCCCGCACGCTCGTCCTGCCCTGGCCAGGGTACAACGATCACGCGGGTCCGGACTGCCGCACGCTCACTCCCGAGGAACGCCAGCCCGCCCGGGACCTCGCCGCGCTGCTGCATCCGGCCTGGCAGAAGTGTTCCCGGGGCGTCCGGGCGCTGCATGCCCGCAACGTCGGTATCGTGCTCGGTCCGGGCCTGAAACGTCCGGTCCATGCTCTCGTGTGCTGGAGTCCGCGAGGTGAAGCCGTGGGCGGTACCGGAATGGCGCTGCGCATCGCGGACCGGGCCGGAATCCCCGTGGTGAACCTGGCCGTGCACACCCCGCGCGACGCCTGCCTCTTCCTGCGCACTGTCCGCTTGGGCGAAGTGTACGGGTACCGCGTCGGCGGGGTACGCTCGAATCGAGGAGAGGGAGAATGACCGACGTCATCAACATCCGCCGCCACCGTTCGGCTCTCGCCGATCCGGATGTCGTGCGCATCGACCGCGCCACGCGGTGGGGCAATCCCTACGTCATCGGCCGCGACGGCTCGCGCGCTGAGGTCATCGAGAAATACCGCCAGCGGCTCTGGCGAGAAATCCATGCCGGGCGCGTGTCCGTCCAAGACCTCGCGGCGCTGCACGGCAAGCGCCTGGCCTGCTGGTGCGCGCCCGAGCCGTGCCACGGAGATGTGCTGGCCGCGGCCGCCCACTGGGCCGCAGCCGCGAAGCGCTGCGAGGGAGAATGACGTGAACGCCCGCACAACCGACATCCTGTGCCGGGGCGCGCGCCTCGTGCGCGACTTCGTCACGCCCGCGGAGGAGCGGCGCATTCTGGAACGCATCGCCGCGGCACCCTGGCTCCGCGACCTCAACCGCCGCGTGCAGCACTACGGGTTCCGGTACGACTACCGCAACCCGGGTGCACGCGAACCGGCTTCTCCGTTTCCGCTTTGGACCGAGCACATGGCCCGGCGGCTGGCGCCGTACTTCGACGGCACGCTGCCGAGCCAGTGCATCGTGAACGAGTACCGTCCCGGACAGGGCATCGGCATGCACGCCGATCACTCCGATTTCGGCCCGGTCGTGGCATCGCTTTCGCTCGCCGACGACTGGCCGATGCGATTCCGGCCGCGGAATACCCGCCCGTACGTGCGCCACGGCGCACCGGGCGACGAGCTGCTCACGCTGCCGCGCCGCTCGGTGCTGGTGCTCGCTGGCGCTGCGCGCCACGCGTGGATGCACGGCATCGACCCGTCCGACACTGCGAACCGACCCGCGACTCGGATCTCGGCCACGTTCCGGACGCTTGCGGGCTGACGCCCGCGCGCCGGAACGCCGCCGATCAACGATACAGGAGACCTCCCATGACCGACCGCTCCAACCTGCTGCGTTCCTACCCGAAGAACGATGTCTGTGCCTTCCGCTTCACCAACGCCGAGTGGGGCCTGTTCAGCAACTTCGCCATCCTTTCCGTGCCGATCCCCGCCGGGGGCTGCTTCTTCCCCACCTCCGAGCACCTGTACCAGGCCGCCAAGTTCCCCGGGAATCCGGCGCTGCAATTCCGCATCGCGCAGCAGCCCACCGCCGCGCGCGCCGCCCGGCTCGGCCGCGCGGCCGCGCCGCTCACGCCCACGTGGCGCCGCGACCGCGTAGACGTCATGCGCTGGGTCCTGCGGCGCAAGCGCGAGGCTCACCCCGAGCGCATCGACGCGCTGCTGCGCCGCACCGAATCGCGCCCGATCGTGGAATTCTCCGCCCGCGACGACTACTGGGGCGCGCACGCCGACGCCTCCCGCTACGTCGGCGGCAACGTCCTCGGCCGGCTCTGGATGGAACTGCGCCACCACGCCGCCACCGGCCATCGCAACCTCTCCTCTGCCGCCTACCTCGACCCGGACCGGCTCGGCGCGCTCGCCCGGTGAACCCGGACTCGCCCGAGCCTCTGCCCTCGACCCCGATCCCGGCCGCGTTCCGCCTGCTTGCGGGCTGACGCCCGCGCGCCGGAACGCCCCCGAGAGGTCGAGGGGGGCCGGAACCTCTGCGATCCTCTTCGACCGGAGTGCCGATGAATGCCTCGACCGTCTCCGCGCTGCTGGCGCAGCGCGCCGAAGCCGTCTGCCGCGAGTACCTGCCGCATGGACGCAAGCAGGGCCGGTACTGGTGCGCCGGGGACGCGCGGGGCGCGTCCGGACGCTCGCTGTTCGTGCGGCTTTCGCCGCCCGGGACCCCGGGCAAGTGGACCGATGCGGCCACCGGCGAGCACGGCGACCTGCTGGATCTCGTCCGGCTCGCCACCGGATCGGCCTCGCTGCGCGAGGCGCTCACCGAGGCGCGCCGGTTCCTGGCGCAGCCCGTTTCTCCCGCCTCTTCCGATGACGACACCTACGACCGCGCCGCCGCGGCCCGGAATCTCTGGGACCGGTGCGGTCCCATCGACTCCACCCACGCCGAAGTCTACCTCCGCGCCCGCGCCATTCACCGCTGCCGGTTTCCGGCATTGCGGTTTCATTCCGCCTTGCCCTATCGCTCCGCTTCGGGCGGCTGGCGCCGCTTTCCCGCGCTGGTCGCCGCCGTAACCGGCG
>JAJECZ010000385.1 GCA_022821735.1 Alphaproteobacteria bacterium
TCCTGTCGCCGCAAGGCCGCGGACGCCCGACCGGAACGCGACGCCGGCGCGTCTCAACCTGCGCTTCATCGCCACACCCCTGGCAAGGTCACGCCAGCGGGCCATGGCGCGCGGCAGGGCGGGGGCCGCATCCAGATAGTCGGTGCCTTCCGTCGTCTCCAACACCGCCGCCACGTCCGCGCCGGCATCCAGCAACTGGCAGCCGACGAGCAGCAGGAGCGGACCCGACCCCGCGAGCACGATGCGCCCTGCCGGCACCAGCCCCGACGCCTTCAGCAACACCTGCGCCGCGCCGGCTCCCATCACGCCTGGCCGTTCGGCTCCGGGGATCGGCACCGGGCGCTCCATCGCTCCTGTCGCGATCAGCACGCGGCGGGCCGATATCGTCGAAGCCGAGCCCTCCCGGCTGCACGCAATCCGCGCGCCCGCATCGAGCCGCCAGACGGCGCTGTTCGGCCGGTAGTCGATGCGGGCACTGCGGAAATCTGCGGCCAGCTCCCGCCCGGCTTCGTATTCCTCGCCCAGTATCGCGACGAGCTCGGGACCCGCGCGTTCGATCCCGCGATAAATCTGCCCTCCGGGTTCGGGCTGGTCGTCCAGAACGGCGACGGAGAGGCCGTGCTCCGCCGCCTCCACAGCCGCCGCCATGCCCGCCGGGCCCGCGCCGACGATGGCCAGATCGACGCTCATCGCCCGGGTCCCGATCCGTCCGTCCGGCGGGCGACGCGAAGGCCCTCGCGCACCGGCGTCATGCAAGCCTGGCGGTTCGGCTCGCCGTCGATCTCGACGAGGCATTCGAAACAGACGCCCATGGCGCACCAGGGCCCGCGCGGCCCGCCATCGACCGGCGCACGGCGGAACATCGCAATGCCCGATGCCAGCATCGCGGCCGCAACGCTGTCGCCGGGCGCGGCGGAGACCGGCTCGCCGTCAACCTCTATCGTTATCGTCGCCTCGCGCTCAGGCAGCCGCCGGAACATCGAACCTCCGCGCGCTGAAGGCTTCGAACCCGCCCGGCGCCCTGCCTTCGGCGATCCAGTCCGGCAGGCGGGCGGCGTGGACGGCGGCGAGCGTGACGCCGCTGTGCATAGTGGCGACGAAGGCTCCGGGATGGCTTTCCGACTCGTCGTAGATCGGGCAGCGGTCGGGGGGAATGACCCTGAGCGCCGCCCAACTCCGCACCAGCCTCAGCCGTTCGAGCACCGGAAGGGCGCGGATGGCGCGCCGGGCGAGGCCGCGCGCGGCTTCCAACGTCGTGCCGGTGTCGAAGCCGACGCTTTCCTGCGTCGCGCCGATCATCACCGTCCCTTCCGCCGTCTGGCGGAGATTACCCATCGGCATCGGCATGAACCGTTCCACCCGCTCGGTCACCAGCACCTGGCCGCGTTCCGGCACCGTTGGCACATTCAGGCCGACCTGAGCCGCCAGCGGCGGAATGCCGTTGCCTGCCGCCAGCAGCAGTTTCGGGGCCTCGAATGCGCCAGCGTCCGTCTCCACCCGGAAGCCGCGCCCGATATTGCGCACCCGTGCGCCGGGCCGGTAGCGCCCGCCTCTCGCCCTGAAACCGGCGTGAAGGGCGCGCAGCAGGTAGAGCGGTCCGCAATGGCCGTCCTTTTCCGAGAAGGATGCGCCCACGACCTCCTGCCCGAAACGAACGCCCGGGGCCATCCGCTCCAGTTCGGCGCGTTCGACCATTCGGGCGTGGTAGCCGCCGCCCTGCGCCGCCATCGCCTCGTTGAGCCGCGTCTGCGCTTCCCATTCCTCGTCGCCGAGGCACAGAATCGCGCCGCCCGGCCGCTCATGGTGGATGTCGACGCCCGTCAGGTCCGCAAGCTCCCCGGCGAATCCAGCATAGCGGTCCGCCGATTCCTGCGACCATTCCTGGTAGCGCTGTAGCCCGAACCCCTTGGTCTGCACCCAGACGAGCCCGAAATTGCCCCGGGCCGCCCGGAAGGCGTCGTCGCCCTCGTCGAGCATGAGCACGTCAAGCCCCTTGCCGGCGAGTCCGTAGGCCGCCGCCGCGCCAACCATGCCGCCGCCGATGACGATGATGTCAGCCGTCCCCTCAAGCATGGCGCCAATCGTGCTGTAGCCGCCCGGGCTGCGCAAGCCGCGCCTCCGCGGAATGCGTCCACGGGGCCAGACAGTTTCTTGGCAGGCAGTGTCGTGGCATGTTCCCGGCCCACCGTTCCCTCGACGAAAGTCCGGACGATCCGCCATGAATGTCGCCACGCCCCCGTCCGTTGCCCGGAACACCCTCCCGAACGCGACTGCCGCCGGCACGCCGCTGGCGCCGGATTGCCACGGGATGAACTTCTTCGACATCGACCGCAGCCTGCAGGACCTGCTGCCGCTCTACCTGCCGGACGACTTGCGCGAACACATGCTTCCGCATTTCCGTCGGCTCGGGGAAATCGCCGGCGGGCGCCTTGACGAGCTGGCGCGGCTGGCCGACCGGCATGGGCCCGTGCTGCATTCGCGCGACGCCTTCGGTCGCGACGAGGATTGGATCGAGTTCCATCCCGCCTACCGGGAGATGGAGCAGATCGGGTTCGGCGATTTCGGCATCCATGCCATGTCCAGGCGTCCCGGCGTGCTCGGCTGGAACGGAACGCCGATTACGGCGAAATACATCCTGCAATACCTGTTCGTGCAGTCGGAATTCGCGCTCATGTGCCCGATCTCGGCCACGGACACCTCGGCGTTCCTCATCGGGAAATATGGCGACGAGGCGGTCCGCCGGCGTTTCATGCCGGGAATGACCAGCCAGGACATGGGCGACATCTGCATGGGCGCGCAGTTCATGACGGAGAAGACCGGCGGCTCCGATGTCGGCGGGATCGAGCTGGCGGCCCGGCTGGAGAACGGCCCCGACGGACCCGAATGGCGGCTCTACGGCGACAAGTGGTTCTGCTCCTGCGCCGACGCCGATGTCGCCCTGCTGCTGGCGAGGCCGGAAGGCGCGGTTGCAGGCACGGCCGGGCTCGGCCTGTTCGCGCTGCCGAAATATCGCGACGACGGGAGCCGCAACAGCTACCGGATCGTGCGCCTCAAGGACAAGATGGGCACCCGGTCCATGGCATCGGGCGAGATCGCCTTCGACGGGGCCGTCGCCTATCCGCTCGGCGAAGTCGGTCCTGGCCGGAACAACGGCCTCAAGCAGATGCTGGACCAGGTGAATCTGAGCCGCCTTTCGCACGGCGTGCGGGCTGCGGCGATGATGCGGCGCTGCCTGAACGAGGCGCTGGTCGCCGCGCGCGGGCGCGTCGCGTTCGGCGGTATCGTCGCCGACAAGCCGCTGATGCGCCGGCAATTGCTCAAGCTGATGGTGCCGACCGAGCAGGCCCTCTCGATGGCGCTGTTCACCGCGGACAGGCTGGAACGCTCGGAAGCCGGTGACGAGCGGGCGGCGGTGCTGGTGCGGCTGCTTACGCCATTGCTGAAATTCCGCACCGGCCGGGACAATATCGCGGTCGCGACCGGCGCCATGGAGGCGCGGGGCGGCAACGGCTACATCGAAACCTTCGTCAATGCCCGGCTCGTGCGCGACGCCCATCTCGGCGTGCTCTGGGAAGGCACCTCCAATATCAACGCGCTGGACATTGTCGGCCGCGCCGTCGGCAAGGCCGGCGCCCAGAAGGTGCTTGGCGAATTGCTGACGACCTTGCTGGACGAGGCGGACGGCCTGCCCGGCCAGTTGAAGGGCGCGCTCGGCCATGCCGCGGGCCGCGCCATCGCGCTTGCCGAGGAAGTTGCGGAGGCCGGGGACGAGCCGCGCATGCGCCAGGCTTCCGATGCGCTCTACCACGCAGCAAGCGCCGTCGTCATGGCGCATGAGGGCGCCCGCATTGCGGCGGCCGGCGGCGGCCGGAAACGCCTGCTGCTGGCGCAGATGGTGCTCGACCACAGGCTGAGCCCGCAGGACCCGCTCGCCCCGCGCGGCGACGACCCGGAGGTTGTCGGGGAGCTGCTGGACGCCGCGTAGTCCTGCGTTGCGCATGGACGCGGGCGGGACCGTCCGCGACACCGGGTATCCTTGCCGCGATAGATGGCCGCCCTTAGGGTCCGTGCCATGATCGAACGCTATACCCGCGCCGAGATGGCGGCCGTCTGGTCGGCGGAGGCCAGGTTCCGCATCTGGTTCGAGATCGAAGCGCATGCGCTCGACGCCATGGCGGCGCTCGGCATGGCGCCCGCTTCGGCAGCGCGCGCGGTGTGGGAACGGGGCGCATTCCAGATCGACCGCATCGACGAGATCGAGGCCGAGACGAAGCACGACGTCATCGCCTTCCTGACCAATCTCGCCGAGCATGTCGGCCCGGAAGCGCGGTTCGTCCACCAGGGCATGACCTCCTCCGATGTGCTCGACACCTGCCTGGCGGTCCAGCTCGCGCGCGCCAGCGACATTCTTCTGGCGGACCTCGACAGGCTGCTCTCCGCCCTGAAGGCAAAGGCTTGCGAGCACAAGTTCACCCTCTGCATCGGCCGCAGCCACGCCATCCACGCCGAGCCGACCACCTTCGGGGTGAAGCTTGCCGGGCACTATGCCGAGTTCGCCCGCAACCGCGCCCGACTGAAAGCCGCACGGGCGGAGATCGCCACTTGCGCCATTTCCGGCCCCGTCGGCACGTTCGCCAGCGTCGATCCGCGCGTCGAGGCGCATGTGGCGGAGAAGCTGGGTCTCGCGCCCGAGACGCACTCGACGCAAGTGATCCCGCGTGACCGGCACGCCATGTTCTTCGCTGTGCTGGCCGTGATCGCCAGCGGCGTCGAGCGGCTTGCGGTCGAAGTCCGGCACTTGCAGCGCACCGAATTGCGCGAGGCGGAGGAGTTTTTCTCCGCCGGGCAGAAGGGCTCCTCCGCCATGCCGCACAAGCGCAATCCGGTGCTGACGGAGAACCTGACCGGGCT
The DNA here is from genome assembly GCA_022821735.1 of Alphaproteobacteria bacterium. GTDB lineage: Bacteria > Pseudomonadota > Alphaproteobacteria > Bin95 > Bin95 > Bin95. The sequence goes on from JAJECZ010000385.1 coordinate 4,912, forward strand.
TGCGCGCATGGTCCGCTCGGCCGTCATTCCCGCGCTCGAGAATGTGGCGCTCTGGCACGAGCGGGACATCTCCCATTCCTCCGTCGAGCGGATGATCGGCCCCGACGCGACAACGACCCTCGATTTCGCGCTCCACCGGCTCGCGGGCGTGGTGGAGAAGCTGGTCGTCTATCCCGACGCCATGCGGCGCAATTTCGACAGCCTGGGCGGCCTCGTCTTTTCGCAGCATGTGCTGCTGGAGCTCACGCAGGCGGGCATGAGCCGCGAGGACGCCTATGCGAAGGTGCAGGCGGCGGCGATGGCCGTTTGGGAAAAGGGCAGCTCTTTCCGGACGCAACTCGAACGGGACCCGGACATAGCCGCCGCCGTGCCGCCGACGCGGCTCGACGAACTTTTCGACGCGGCCCGCCAGCTGGTCCATGTCGATACGATCTTCGAGCGTGTTTTCGGAAGCTGAACCCCTTCGCCCCGTCCCTTTTGGAGAATTCGGAATGTCGGACCGCACAGTCGATGTCGTCATAGTCGGCGCGGGCAATGCCGCCATGTGCGCCGCGCTCGCCGCGCGCGAGCAGGGCGCGGACGTGCTCGTGCTGGAGCGCGCGAACGAGGAGGAGCGCGGCGGCAACTCGGCTTTCACCGCCGGCAATATCCGCACGGTCTTCAACGGCGTGAACGACATCAGGGCGCTGGTGCCGGACCTGACCGAGGACGAGATCGCGATCACCGATTTCGGCGTCTACAGCGAGGCCGATTTCTATGACGATATGGGCCGGATTACCGAATACCGGACCGACCCGGACATGTGCGAGCTGCTGGTGACGCGCTCGTTCGACACGATGAAGTGGATGCGGGACAAGGGCGTGCGCTTTCTGCCGATCTACGGCAAGCAGGCCTTCAAGATCGACGGGCGCTTCAAGTTCTGGGGCGGGCTGGTGCTGTCGGCCTGGGGCGGCGGGCCGGGGCTGGTGGACGCGTTGCACGATTCCTGTGCGCGGGAAGGCATCGAGGTGCTTTACGGCGCGCGCGCGACCGCCCTGTTGCACGGCGACGACGG
>JAJECZ010000164.1 GCA_022821735.1 Alphaproteobacteria bacterium
GTCGGTATTTCTCGACGGCAAAATTCTTCGTTGGATCGGTGACCTCGATTCTGCCGCAATTCCGCCGTGTCGTTGCCGCATACACCATGTAACCGGGGCCCTCCACTGAACGATTCCTGAAAGGAGGGTCTCGGCGTGCAACGGTTCCGATTCCTGTCCGCCGCTATTCTGGCCGCCGGCATTTTCGCGGCGGGCTCGGCCGCTGCGGCGAAGGACGACTACCGCCTGAGCGGCCCTTACACCCACAACGGCCTCGCCGTCTACCTGATTCACCGTCCGGAAGGACGTGACGGCCCCGTGCCCCTGACCCTCGGCGAGGCGATGGAGTTGGGCGCCGTCAGGGTCCTCGAAACCGGCGACGTCGAGGAGCTTGTCGTCCGCAATACGGGCGACCGGGAGGTCTTCATCCAGGCGGGCGATATCGTCAAGGGCGGTAAGCAGGACCGCGTCCTGACCGTCAGCATGGTCATTCCGCCGGGGTCCGGCGACATTCCCGTCGGCGCGTTCTGCGTGGAGCAGGGCCGATGGGAAGGGCGCGGTTCCGAGACGGAGCGCGAGTTCTCGGCGTCCACCGCGCGCCTGCCGTCGAAGGCCGGCAGGATTGCGCTCTACTACCGGACGCAGGAAGGCTCCGGCGCGGCCGACGGCGGGCGGGCATCGACGATGGAGCGTTCGTCGGGCCGGGACGACCTTCAGGGCCGGGTATGGGCCTCGGTCCGCGAAACGCAGTCGGCGCTCGGCGGCGCGATGAGGCGGTCGGTGGCCGATCAGCGCTCGCGCTCGAGCCTGCAACTGTCGCTGGAGAACGAGGCTCTCCGCACGGCCCTGGCGGGCTATGAGCAGGCGCTCGGAAAGCTGTTGGAAGAGCATTCCGATGCCGCGGGCTATGTCTTCGCCGTCGGCGGCGGGATCTACGGCGGCGACGAGTTCGGCAGCGCGGGCCTGTTCCGGAAGGTCTGGTTGCGGCAGCTGAGGGCGGCTGCCACGGAGGCCATGGCATCCGAGGGTGAGGCGGTGCGGGCGCACCCGACCCTTGCCGAGGTCTCGACCTTCTTGGACCGTGCAAGCAGCGGCCGACCGGCCACTCGACCCTTGCCGGGCCGGGTGGCTCTCGAAACCCGCGAGACGGCGACGGCGCTGTTCACCCAGATGAGCCGCCTGACCGGCAGCTGGGTTCATCGCAGCTTTATCGCCCGGTAACGCCGTCCCGACGGGGGTGTCCGGCCGGCTATCCGCTCCGGATTGCCGCCAGGATCGGCGCGATGGCGCGCTCGGCGATGTCCGCCAGCTCTTCCGGCGTGCGGTTCTGGATCGGGTGGTCCACGAACACCACGGCCGGGCGCACGCCCATGGCGTCGGCCTGCGCGGCTGCGGCGTCCCGGAACTCGACGGTCGCTATCGCGCAGCCGGGCATTCCCAGGCGGTCGAGCTCGCTCATGTCATGCAAACTGCACGACGTGCACGAGCCTCAGTCCGCAAGCCCTTCGACAACGATGTCGCAGCGCTCCACGAGGTCCTGGATGACGCCGCGGGGCGCGGGCTTGGTGTGCGTCGGCTTGGCGAAGCGCAGCACCTTCAGGCCCTGCGCCGCCAGCCGTTCCTCGACGGAGTCGAGAAACTCCACCGAGCGCTCCTTGCCGATGGAAAGCAGGCCGATGGTCAGCCCGTCGAGACTCTCCGGCGGCACGACGGGCTGGCGCATCGCCGGCTCCGTCTCCGCTGTCGGGTCCCGCATCGCATAGGGTTCCGTCATGTACCGATCTCCTTCGTTACAGGATCGACTTCTCCGGTCATCCGCATTCCGGTCCACCCGCCGATGACCGCCGAGAACAGGCCCGCCGGCCCGCCCGCGCGAGCGATCAGGAAGGTGGGTTCGCGGAACTTGTCGATGACCTCGTGCTCCCGTCCGGGCTCCATCCCCTCGGCAAGACCGCCGGCGCCGCGCACGACGTCGCTTCCCGGCCGTTTCAGGGCGGTCCACAGCGCCTCGTGGATTTCCGTGCGGCCCCAGCCCTCGGCCTTGTAGATGGCGTAATGCTCCGGCGAGAGCACCAGCAGAGCGCCCCCGAACTCGCAAAGCTTCGGGTGGTTCACATGCCAGAGATAGTGGGCGAGCGAGGTGGTCAGCTCCGCCGCCGTGCGGCTCTTCTGGTCCACGAACCCGCTCACGCCCTCGCCGTGGAAAAGGGTGACGGCCGACGCGCCCGGCCGGATGCCGCGGGAGACCGAGAGCGGCGTCCAGTCCGGGTCGGTCTCGTCCTCGGCGAAGCAGAAGGTGTATTTGCCGGGGTTGCCCTGCATCGCGCGGTCGATCTCGCCCGGCCGGCCGCCGCCGACATTGCGGATGATGAGCTGGAAGGCCCGGCCTATGGTCGCGTTGGCGCGGTTGCCCTGGCCGAGCGCGTTCAGGCCCCAGTTCATGCCGATGCGCCGTGCAACGGGGCCGTTCACGACGATCACCGGCCCCGCGAAATGGGTCGTGCAGAGCAGGCCGTGCATGGAGAAGCCCGGTATCAGCGCGGCTTCGACCGCCGCCAGCACGGTCGGGAAATACTCCGGCCGGCAGCCGGCCATGACGGCGTTGATGGCCGCCTTCTCCACGGTGCAGGGCGCGAGATTGGGCGGAATCTCGCCAATGATCTCGTCGGCCGCCCGCGTCGTGCCGGCCAGCATCCGGGCGACGCGCAGGTCGGTCGGCGGCACGATCGGCAGGCCGTCGGTCCAGCCCCGGTCGAACGCCGCCTCCATCGGGTCGTCATGGTCCTCCACGACGATCCGCCGCGCGGAAAGCGGAATGTCGCCGAACCGCACCGCCAGCCGTTCCGGCATGCCGAACTCGACCGACAGCGACCCGCAGCCGGGCTGGTTCTCCGGCAGGTCCCCGCCGAGAGTCCCGTTGCCGGTCAGCGCCCGCCATTCGGCCTTGTTCCAACCGATGGCGCGCGCGGCCTCCCTGCCGCCGCTGAAGCGGATCAGGGT
>JAJECZ010000544.1 GCA_022821735.1 Alphaproteobacteria bacterium
GGCGGGAGAGGTTGGGAGAGGGTCTCTCGGCGCGACGGACGGTTGCCGGGCTCCGCCCGCCGCTTCCGCTGCCGCGAAAGCGGCCCCCCACCCGTCCTCCCCCGCGAGCGGGGGAGGGGAAGAGAGGGCCGGCGGTATAAGGCTATATCGCGCCCTATCCCGCCCGGCGCAGAAACGCGGCGAGCAGGTCCATCGCCGCCTCGACATCCTCCGTCGCGGCGCAGTAGCTGAGGCGGACGGTGCGACTGCCGCGTTCCCGGTCGAAATCGACGCCGGGGGTGATCGCCACGCCGGTTTCGTCCAGCAGCCGCCGGCAGAAGGCCATGCTGTCATTGGTCAGGTGGCCGATATCGGCATAGACGTAGAAGGCGCCGTCCGGCGCGGCGAAATCCCCGATGCCCATGGCCGGCAGGGCGGAGAGCAGAATCTCCCGGTTGCGGGCGTAGCGCCGGACATTCCCCTCCAGTTCCTCCCGGCACTCGAATGCCGCAAGCGCCGCATACTGGGAGACGGTCGGCGTGTTCAGGAACAGGTTCTGGCCCAACTGCTCCACCGCGACCGTGAGGTCCTCCGGCAGCACCAGCCAGCCGACCCGCCAGCCGGTCATCGAGAAGTATTTCGAGAAGCTGTTGACGGTGACGGCGGAGGGCGAGCCGGCCGCCGTCGCCTCTTCCATGCCGTAGGCAATGCCGTGGTAGATCTCGTCCGAGATCAGGCGGACGCCCCGGTCGTGGCACCATGCCGCAAGGCGGGCGAGCGCATCCGGCGACAGCATGGAACCGGTCGGGTTCGACGGGCTCGCGACCACCAGCCCGTCCACCGGCCCCTCGACCTTCTCAAGAAGCTCCGGAGTCGGCTGGAAGCGGGTGTCCGGGCCCGTGGGCACCTGCACGGTCTCTATGCCGAGGGCGGCCAGCACATTGCGGTAGCAGGGATAGCTCGGGTCGGTGAGCACCACCCGCGCGCCGGCGTCGAAGGCGGCGAGGAAAGCGAGCACGAAGCCGCCGGACGACCCGGTCGTGACGAACACCCGTTCCGGGGCGACCTCCTCCCCGTAGCGTTCGCGGTAGTGCTGCGCGATGCGCCGGCGCAAGGGCTCGATGCCCGGTGCGTCGGTATAGCCGAGCACCCGTTCGTCGATGGCAGCTTTCGCGGCTTCGCGCGCGCCCAAAGGCGCCGGGGTGCTCGGCTGACCGATCTGCAGCGGGAATACCGGCTTGCCGGCGGCCGCGCGCTCGCCCGCCGCCCGCAGCACCTGCAGAACGATGAAGGGGTCGATCCCGCCCCGGCGGGAAACCTGAAATGCCACGGCCGCCTACTCGCCGAAGACCTGCACGGCCAGCCCCGCGCCGCCCGGGTCCGCATGGGCCGTGCAGGCCGCGCCGCCGCCGCCCGACGTCCGCTCCCGGCACCGGACCGCCGCGACGAGGCCGGTCTTCCCGACCCCCGTTTCCGGCCCGGCGCCGGCGAAGCGGATACCGCCTCCGGAGTCGTGGACAACCAGGAACGGCGACAGGGCGGAATCGACCGCGCCCTCAGCCCTGGGCGCGGCGATCGCGATACCGGTGCCCGCGGCCGTCCCGCCGGCCCCGAAGAGCGCGTTCATGGTGACGCCGCAGGAAACCGCAAGCCCTTCGGCGTCCACGACCGCGAAGCCGGTTCCGCCGTCGCGGGGCATTCCCTCCGTCCCGGCCCGGGCCGGGACCGCAGGCGCGGCACCGCCGGCGATCCAGTCGTCTTCCGCAAGCTGCGGCCAGAGCGCGGCCAGCCGCGGTCCGCCGCTTGCCTCGTCGGCCGGGAACCAGGCCCGCCAGGACCCGGCTTCGGCGGACAGCGGCTCACGCCTGGACGGCAGGGCGCGCTCCAGCGCCGGCGCGTCGAGGCGGTATCCCGCAGCGGCCGCCCCCCGGACCAGCGCGTCCGCCAGGGGGCCGGCATGGAGCGCGCCCGGCCCGCCCAGGCGGATGCGGCCCAGTGTCCGCGCCAGCTCCGGCTGCGCCAGCAGCCCGCCCTCCCGGAGATGCCTGCCGGCAAGAACCGCCGCCGCCCGGTCCGGCGCGGCCTCGATGTCGCGCGCCAAGGCCCGCGACACGGGATGGCCCAGCAGGGCGAGCCGCTCGGCCGCCGCCGGCACCGCGCCCCAACGCAGACGGCCGTGCGCCGCGTGCATGAGCGCCATTCCCCTCACCAGCATGGGCGGCGGCGCTTCGCCGTCCCCGCTCTCAGGATGGATGAAGGAATAGACCCGCTGGTCCCCGTCCTCCGGGTCGTGCACGAGGCAGGCGCCGCCGGCCCAGAGGCTGGCGCGGGACGGCATGGTCACGGCCAGCGTGAGCGCCAGCGCCGCCGCAGCGTCGGCGGCGGAACCGCCGGCTTTCAGGATGTCCCGGGCGGTGAGCGCGGCGTTGGGCTCGCCGGCGGCGACGCTGCCCAGATAGTCCTGGCGCGGGACGGCCGCCGGGTCGACGCCGGCGACGGTTCCGCACGCGCCAAGCAACAGCGCGACCGGAATCGCCGGCGCCAATTGACGCAAACCGGCCCGGCGCCTAGCTTGTTTCCGACGCCCTGCGAGGTCGCCATCCATGAGGCCCATACGATCCCTTCTCTGCGGCCTCTTCGCCGCTCTGCTTGCGTTCTCGGGCGCCGCGCCCTCGGAAGCCCAATCGCTCAATATGGTCCGGGATACGGAAATAGAGGAAACGCTCCGCCTGTACGCGAATCCGGTCTTCCGCGGGGCCCGTCTTTCGCCGGAAAGCATACGCCTGCATCTCGTGAATAGCGACCAGGTGAACGCCTTCGTTTCCAACGGGATGCGGATATTCCTGTACACCGGGCTGCTCCGGGTCAGCGAGAGCCCCGGCCAGGTTATCGGCGTGATCGCGCATGAGACGGGCCATATCGTCGGCGGACATCTCGCCCGCCTCAAGGAGGAGGTCGAGAGCCGGACGGCGCAGGCAATCCTCTCGACGGCGCTCGGCGCTGCAGCGGGCATCGCGACGGGGGACCCCCGTATCGCGCAGGCCGTGATATCCGGCGGCGCCACGCTTGCCGAGCGGGGCCTTCTGCGCCATTCCCGGACCGAAGAGTCGGCCGCGGACCAGGCGGCGCTGCAATATCTCGACCGGTCGAAGATCTCATCGCGCGGCTTCGCGGAATTCCTCGGGATTCTGGAACATCGGGAAACGATCGCCGGCGGGGGCGGGGACGTTTACCGGCGCACCCATCCGCTCACCGAAGAACGCATCCAGATCGTGCGCGACCACACCGCCCGGTCTCCCTGGGCCGACAGCGACCTGCCGGACGAATTCCACCGGCGCCATGCCCGGATGGTCGCCAAGCTGGACGGATTTCTCAGCCCCCCCGAAGAGACGCTTGCCCGCTACGACGCCTCCGACAAGGGTGTCGCGGCGCGTTACGCCCGCGCCATCGCCCACTACCGCGTCCCGAACCTCGGCGAAGCGCTGGCCTCGATCGACGGCCTCATCGCGGAGGCGCCGGAAGACCCCTACTTCCATGAACTCCGCGGCCAGATGCTGTTCGAGAACGGCCGCAGCGCGGAGGCTCTGGAATCCTACCGCGAGGCCGTTCGCCTCGCCCCCCATGCCGGCCTGATCCGCGTCGAGCTCGGCCGCGCCGCCATCGAGGTCGGCACGCGGGAAACGCTCGGGGAAGCCGTGCGCAATCTGCGCGAGGTCGTTCGCCGCTCGCCGCGAAGCGCCCGCGGCTGGTACTGGCTCGGCATTGCGGAGGGGCGCTCGGGCCGGCCGGCCATGGCGGACCTTGCGCTTGCCGAACACGCCCTCCTCACCGGCGATATCCGCCGCGCCGCCTCCCTCGCCCGCCGCGCGGTCCGCAAGTTTCCCGAGAACTCCGCCGACTGGCACCGGGCGCAGGACATCCTCAATCGAATCAAGCCGCGCAAGGCGAAGGGTTAGTACTGGCGGCCTCAGTTTTCGACTCATGGGAAGATCGCGGCCCCCGCCTTAGCGGGGGCAGGCACGGCGCGGGGGCCGCCGTGATCGCGACGTGCAAGGCCGGGCGTCCGGGCTGAGAATCCTGTTGCAGACGAGATTCGCGACGTCCATTACCCGGCCAACCGCACCGGGCAAGGAGGGATAATGGGCAACTCCGGGAAGGCGATGGCGCGCGCCCGCGACTTCGCCGATGCGCATGGCCTTCAGGCGCCGATACTGCTGGCGCCGATGGCCGGAGCCTGTCCGGCTTCATTGTCGATCGCCGTAGCGAACGGAGGCGGAATGGGCGCCTGCGGCGTGTTGATGATGAGCGCCGGGCAGATTGCCGACTGGGTCCGTGAAATGCGCTCGGGTTCGAACGGCGCCTTCCAGCTCAACACCTGGATTCCAGACCCCGATCCGGAGCGGGATCCGGATCATGAGCGCTCGGTCCGCGAGTTCCTGTCCTGCTGGGGTCCGGCGGCGCCGGAAGACGCGGCCGACACGCCGCCGCCCGACTTCGCCGGTCAGTGCGAGGCGATGCTCGACGCCGGGCCTGCCGCGATCTCGTCCATCATGGGCCTTTATCCTCCGGAATTCGTCTCCCGAATGAAGCAGCGCAAGATCCGCTGGTTCGCGACCGCCACCACCGTCGCCGAAGCGGTCATGGCCGAAGAGGCCGGCGCCGACGTCATCGTGGCGCAGGGCATGGAGGCGGGCGGTCATCGGGGCGCATTCGACGGGGCCGATGCCGGGTCGAACATGGTCGGCCTGTTTTCGCTCGTGCCGGCTATTGTGGACGCCGTCCGGGCGCCGGTTGTCGCCACCGGAGGCATCGCCGACGCCAGAGGGGTTTCCGCCGCGCTTCTCCTCGGCGCTTCCGCCGTCCAGATCGGCACGGGGTTTCTGCGCGCGCCGGAAGCGAAACTCCCGTCGGCATGGGCGGCTGCGCTCGGCGATGTCCGGCCTGAGGACACCATCGCCACCCGCGCGTTTTCGGGACGCCTCGGTCGAAGCATCCGTACCCGATACGCGCTCGCAGCGGCGTCCCCGGAAGCGCCAGCGCCGGCGCCATATCCGATCCAGCGGCATCTCACGCAGGCGATGCGAAGCGAAGCCGCCAGGACCGACGACCTTGCCGGCATGCAGGCCTGGGCCGGTCAGTCAGCCAGGCTTGCGCCCACAGCTTCAGCGACGGATACGACCATCGCTCTCTGGGAGGAGGTCCGGTCCATTCTCGATTGAGTGCGCCTGAACGGGGCGCGAGCCTTCGCAATGCCGCGGCCGGCTTTCATCGCCACCGCGGTTCCGCCGGGCCCTACCCGCGCGGCGCGCCGCCGAGCTGCCGGCCGCCGACTATGTGCGCATGCACATGCGGCACTTCCTGGTTGCCGTGGCGGCCGTTATTGACGGTCGCGCGGTAGCCGTCCTCGGTCACGCCTTCGGCGCGTGCGACCGCCGCCATGGCGCGCACCCAGTCGGCAAGCTCCGCGTCGCTGCCCTTCTCGGCAAACTCGTGCAGGGTTTCGTAGCGGCCCCTGGGGATCACCAGCACATGGGTCGGAGCCTTCGGCGCGATGTCGCGGAAGGCGAGCGCCTGACCGTTTTCATACACCTTGTCGCAGGGGATCTCGCCCCGCAGGATGCGCGCAAAGATATTGTCGTCGTCATAGCTCATCGGGATTGCTCGCTTGCATCGGGTTTGCCTTCGCGCCGGGCCAGCGCGGCGCGCACATCGTCCGGCGTCACGCCCGCATCCGCCCAGAGCACCATCAGGTGGTAAAGCAGGTCGGCGCTTTCCTCGACCAGCCGGTCCCGGTCGCCGCGCACCGCTTCGATGACCGTCTCGACGGCCTCCTCGCCCACTTTCTGCGCGATCTTCTCCCGGCCCAGATGGAAGTAGCGCGCCGTGCGGGAGGTCTCGGGGTCGGCGCCCCGCCGGCTTTCGATGACCGCGTAAAGCCGGTCGAAAATGTCGGTGTCGCTCATGCGCCGGGCTCCGGGCGCACCGGGATGCCGGCCGCCGCCATGGACCGCTTGGCCTCCGCGATGCTGTAAATGCGGTCGTGGAAGATCGAGGCGGCGAGGACGGCCGAGGCATGGCCCCGGGCCACGCCCTCCGCCAGGTGGTCGAGCGACCCGACGCCGCCCGACGCGATCACCGGCACCGGCACGGCGTCGGCAACGGCGCGCGTGAGCGCCAGGTCGTAGCCGTCCTTCGTGCCGTCCCGGTCCATGGAGGTCAGCAGGATTTCCCCCGCGCCGAGCGAGACCATGCGCTCCGCCCAGCCGACCGCGTCCAGGCCGGTGGGCCGCCGCCCGCCATGCGTGAAGACCTCCCACCGGCCGGGCCCGGCGCGCTTTGCATCGACAGCGACGGTAATGCACTGGGTGCCGAACTTGCGGGCCGCCTCCCGCACGAACTCCGGGCGGGAAACGGCGGCGGTGTTGATCGACACCTTGTCCGCGCCGGCCAGCAGGAGACTGCGGATATTCTCCACCGTGCGGATGCCGCCGCCGACCGTCACCGGCATGAAGCAGCCCTCGGCGGTGCGGCGCACCACGTCGAGGATCGTGTCGCGCTGCTCGTGGCTCGCGGTGATGTCGAGGAAGCAGAGCTCGTCCGCGCCCGAAGCGTCGTAGAACCGGGCCTGCTCGACGGGATCGCCCATGTCGCGCAGGTCCACGAAGTTGACGCCCTTCACGACCCTGCCGGCATCGACGTCGAGACAGGGGATGACGCGCACGGTCAGCATTCGCCGCCCGTCGCGATGCGCAGCGCCGTCGCCGGGTCGATCCGCCCGTCGTAAAGCGCGCGCCCGCAGATCACGCCTTCGATGCCCGAGCCCCGTTCGGCATAGATCGCGCGGAGGTCGTCATGGTCCGCCACCCCGCCCGACGCGATGACCGGCGTGGTCAGCGCCCAGGCGAGGTCTACCGTTGCGTCCATATTGACGCCGCCGAGCGCGCCGTCGCGGGCGATGTCGGTGAACACGATGGCCGCGACGCCGGCGTCCTCGAAGCGGAGCGCCAGATCGAGCGCCGGGGTTTCCGAGGTCTCGGTCCAGCCCCTTGTCGCGACCATGCCGTCGCGCGCATCGATGCCGACGACGATCCGCCCGGGGAACCGCCGGCAGGCGGCCCGGACCAGAGCGGGGTCGGTGAGCGCCGCCGTGCCCAGCACGACCCGCCGCACGCCCTTGCCGAGCCACGTCTCAATGGTCGCCATATCGCGGATGCCGCCGCCGAGCTGAACCGGCAGATCGACCGCCGCCAGCACGGCCTCCACAGCCTCGGCGTTGACCGGCTCGCCCTCCACCGCGCCGTTCAGGTCCACAAGGTGCAGCCACGAAAACCCCGCCGACTCGAACCGTCCTGCCTGGTCGGCGGGATCGTCGTTGAAGACCGTCACCCGGCCCATATCGCCCTGGACCAGACGCACGCAGGAGCCGTCCTTGAGGTCGATGGCGGGGAAGACGATCATCCGTCCCGCCGTTTCCCTGCCGACGGCACATCCTTGAAGAAATAGATGCCCGGCACCCAGCGCCCGCGGACATGGGCATATTTCGGATGCAGGCCCCAGCGCTGGTAGCCGAGCGTCTCGTACATGGCGATCGCCTGGGTCTGGGTCTCCCGCACGTCCAGATTGATGACCTTGAAGCGGCGGACCCTGGCTTCGGCTTCGACGGCTTCCATCAGGAGGCGGCCGACGCCCACCCCGCGCGCCCAGGGCGCAACGAAAAGGTGCTGCACGGCGACAATCGACTTCTGGGCCTCGTTGTTGCGGGGCGGGGCCACCATCTGCACGGAGCCGCAGATCGCCCCGTCGCGCCGGGCGACGAACAGGCTGCGCTCGGGCACCAGCAGCACGCCCTGCCAGTAGCGTTCGAGCCAGCTACGCTCGGGCGGGGACACGAAACCGAATCCGCCGCCGTCCAGAATCGCCGCATCGGTCGCTTCGCAGAGATCGAACAGGTCGGTCTCGCTGAGCGACTTGAGGTTCTCCACCTGAATCTCGTTCATGTCACGGCCGCCAATCGAGGAAGTTCGCGATGAGTCGCAACCCATATACCTGGCTCTTCTCGGGATGGAATTGCGTGCCGATCAAATTGCCGCGACCGACGACGGCGGCGAACCGGCCGCCATGGTCGCTTTCCGCCAGCATGTGCCCGTCCTCAGCCGGCTGAAACCGGTAGGAATGCACGAAATAGACGTAGCCTCCGCTGCCGAGCCCGGCAAGCACCGGATGGTCCGCGACCGCAGTCAGGCCGTTCCAGCCCATGTGCGGCACCTTGCAGGCCGGATCGCCCGGCTCCAGCGCCACGACGCTGCCGGGCAGCCACCCGAGGCCCTCATGCACGCCGTGCTCGAGCCCCTGCTCCGCCATCAGCTGCATGCCGACGCAGATCCCGAGGAACGGCCGGCCCCTGCCGATCACCGCCTCCGCCAGGGCCTCGACCATGCCGTCCAGCCCGAACAGGCCCGAGCGGCAGTCGCCGAAGGCGCCGACGCCGGGCAGTACGATACGGTCGGCGCCGGCCACCTCGCCGGGGTCGGAGGTCACGACGACCCGGCCCCGTCCGCCGTTCTCGTCGAGCGCGCGCGCGAACGCCTTTTCGGCCGAGCGCAGGTTGCCGGACCCGTAATCGACGATGGCGACAGTCACGTTGCCGCCCGGGCGAGGAAACGGGCCTCGGCATCGGCGGCATTCCGCCCGGCCACGAGCACCGCCCCGGCGAATCCCCGGCGGCGCAGGCTCCAGCGCGCGAGGTCGTTGCCTTCGAAGCCGATGGCGGACGCCGCCAGCAGCAGCAGCGGCAGCGACAGCCAGAGCGCGCCCGGCAGAACGGCCGCCGCGATGACGACCAGAAGCGCCGCGGCGACCGCCCAGTCGCCGCGCCACACCGCCCAGAACGGCCCGAAGAACAGCGCCGGCCAGCAGAAGCCTTCCTTGACGGCGCGGATTTCGGGCTCCTCCAGGATGCCCCGGCTGCGGCGGTGGATCGTGTAGATACGCATGGCGCCGGTCAGAGGCTGCCCTTGGTGGACGGCACGGCGTCGCTCCGGCGCGGATCGATCTCCGCCGCTTTGCGCAGCGCCCGCGCCAGCGCCTTGAAGCAGGCCTCGACGATATGGTGCGTGTTCGTGCCGTAGAGGCATTCGACATGCAGCGTCGCGCCGGCATGCTGCGCGAAGGCCTGGAACCATTCCCGGAAGAGTTCCGTGTCCATCGTCCCGAGCTTCTGCGCCGGAAGCTCCACATGCCAGATGAGGTAGGGCCGGTTGGACAGGTCGAGCGCGACACGCACCAGGGCCTCGTCCATCGGCACGTAGGCATGGCCGTAGCGCCGGATGCCCTTCCGGTCGCCGAGCGCGGCGGAGACGGCCTGCCCGACGGCGATGCCGGTGTCTTCCGTGGTGTGGTGCGCGTCGATATGCAGGTCGCCCTTCGCGGCAAGGTCGAGATCGACAAGGCCGTGCCGGGCGAGCTGTTCCAGCATGTGGTCGAGGAAGCCGACGCCGGTCGAGATGCTGTAAGAGCCCTCGCCGTCGAGGCGGAGCCGGACATCGATCTCGGTTTCCGTCGTCTTCCGCGCTATCGACGCTTCGCGCATGGGAGCCGGGCCTCGCTGCAGTGCGTTGTCGCGTCTTTTAGAGCATGGGCGCGGCGTTTTGAACCGAGGCGGTCAGGCCATGCCGACGGGCTCGTCGAACGCTTCCAGGACATCGCCCGGCCGCGCGTGCACCATCTCCTCCAGCTCGCGGCGGAGCGCAGCGGCGCCCGGGTCGTCGAAGCGGTTGTCCATCTCGTTCGGGTCGCCGGCGAGGTCGTAAAGCTCGCCCGCGCCCGAGCCCAGCTCCAGCGTCAGCTTCGCCGTCTTCGTCCGCACCGTGCGCAGCTCCAGCGGCACGCCGCAGCGGCTCGCATTCACGTTCCACTCGCTGTAGGCCACCTCGCGCCCGGCCCCCGGCGCGTTCTCGAACAGGCCGCGCAGGCTCCTGGACTGGGCGCGCTCGTCCAGCGCCGTGCCGGCGTAGTCGCAGAAGGTCGCGGGCAGGTCCAGCGTGGAGACCGGGTCACGCGCCACCCGTCCGGCCGGAATTCCGGGACCGCGCGCGATCAGCCCGACGCGCAGCAGCGCCTCGTAGGGCGTCGGACCCTTGAGGTAGAGGCCGTGGTCGCCCAGCAGGTCGCCGTGGTCGGTCGAATAGACGACGATGGTGTTGTCGCGCATGCCCAGCCGGTCGAGCTCGATGAGGATGCGGCCGACGGAATGGTCGATCAGCGAGACCATGCCGTAATAGTTCGCCGTCATCTCGCGCAGCTGCGCCTCCGTCTGGTCCGGCACGCGCGAGAGCTTGGCGCGGAAATCCCTGAGGCTCGGGTCGGCGAGCGCCGGTTCGCGCTCCAGCGAGGCGCGGTGCCACCAGGGGCGGCGGTCGAGGTCCTTCCCGCCCTCGACCGGCAGTTCCACCTCGTCCGGATGGTGCAGTAGGCTCCAGGGCTCCGGGCAGTCGAAGGGATGGTGCGGGTCCGGGAACGAGACCCACGCGCAACAGGGCGTGTCCGCCTTCCGGTTCTGCAGCCACTCGATCGTGCGGTCCGCGCACCAGGCGCTGCTGTGCACCGCAGCCGGCATGCCGGAACTCCAGGTCTGCGCCGCGCCCGTGCCCGGCTGCGTCTCCGCCGCCCAGAGGTCGAATATGTCGGGATAGCCGGACTCCTCGAACGCCCAGCGCTCGAAATGCTGCCCGTTCGGCGGTGTGAACGCCTCCCTGCGATGGTGGAACCAGTGCCCGAGCACCATCAGCTCGACATGGCTGAAGCCCATATAGGGCCCGAACCAGGACGGGTCGAAACCGGCCGTGCTGTGGCTGCATTCCGGCGTGCCGGTCGGCGCGAAGGTGCTGCTGGTCGCGAAATGCGCCTTGCCGATGAAGGCCGTGTCGTAGCCCTGCGCGCCCAGCGCCGTTGCGAAGCCGCGCTCGCCCACTTCCGGGCGCAGGTCGATGCCGTTGTCCGCCACGCCGTGGGTCAGCGGCAGGAGGCCAGTCAGCATGGAGGCACGCGAGGGCTGGCACACCAGGTTCGGCGTGATGCAGGCGTCGAAATGGGTCCCTTCCGCCGCCAGCCGGTCCAGATGCGGCGTCTTCACGCGCCGGCCGGCGAAGCCGTAGCAGTCGGCGCGCTGCTGGTCGGAGGTGATGAAGAGGATGTTCGGCCGGTCGGACATGGCGCCTCGCCTCGGGGAGTGGATGGGGGTCAGTCGGAGGACGCGTCGGCTTCCCTGGCGGCGGCGCGCTCGCGCTTCTGCCGGAGCGGCACGCGAATGCCGAAATGCCAGATGAAGAACAGCGTAAGCAGCAGGAAAGCCAGCGAAATCGGGTTCGTCAGCAGGACGGTCAGGTCTGCCTTGTTGATGAGCACCGTCTGCCGGAGATAGATCTCGAAATTCTCGCCGAGCAGGAAGCCGATCACGAGGCACACGATGGAGAAGCCCGCCTTGCGCATGAGGTAGCCGACGCCCGCGAACAGGAACAGCATGCCCACGTCGAACATGGAGTTGGTCGGGATATAGACGCCGACCACGCAGAGCAGCACCACGGTCGGCAGCACGATGTGCTTCGGGATCTTTACGAACTGGACCCAGATGCGGATGCCCACCCGCCCGATGATGAGATGGGCGAGATTGGCCATCAGCATGGACGCGAAGATGGAGTAGATGAGCTCGGCGTGGTTCACCATCATCAGCGGCCCCGGCACGACGCCGTGGATCATGAACGCGCCGATGAGCAGCGCCGCCGCCACATTGCCGGGAATGCCGAGCGCGATGGTGGGGATGAGGTTGGAGCCGACCACGGCGCTGTTCGCCGCTTCCGTCGCCTGGATGCCCTCAAGCTCGCCCTTGCCGAAATTGTCCCCGCGCGGCGATGCGCGCCGGGCCGCCCCGTAGCCGAGGAAAGCGGCGAGCGTGACGCCAAGGCCAGGCAGGATGCCGACGCCCGTGCCGATGCAGGCGGAGCGGATCAGCGTCTTCCAATTGCCCCAGAACTCCCGGGGCGCGATGCGGTTCTCGGCCCGGAACTGGGAGGCCGGCGGCAGGGGCGGCGGCGGCGGTTTGCCCCGGTCGCGGCGCATGTCGTAGAGCTGCGAGAGGACGGAGCTCAGCGCAAGGGTGCCGATGGCGAAGGGCAGCAGCGGAATGCCGTCGAAGAGGTAGATGGTGCCGAAGGTCATCCGCTCCGTCGAGTCCACCGGGTCGAGGCCCCATGTGCTGAGGAACAGCCCCAGCGCCGCCGCGATCAGCCCCTTCACGAGCGAGCGGCCCGCCAGCGCCGCGATCATGGTGAAGGAGAACAGGATGATGGTGGTGAGCTCGTTCGGCCCGAAGGTCAGCGCGATGGCCGCGAAGGGCGCGGCGAGCAGGATGAGCACGATGTCGGAAAAGGTGTCGCCGAAGACGGAGGAGTAGAGCGCCGTCTTCATCGCCTTTTCCGGCCGGCCCTGCTTTGCGAGCGGGTAGCCGTCGAGCGCGGTCGCCGCCGCCTCCGGCGTTCCGGGCGCATTGATGAGGATGGCCGGAATCGCCCCGCCCGAAGTGCCACCCTTGTTGATGCCGACCAGGAAGGCGATGGCGGCGAGCGGCGTGAAATAGAAGGTGATCGGGATCAGCATGGCGAGCGCGGTGACGCTGCCGAGCCCCGGCAGCACGCCGAAGATGATGCCGAGCACGATGCCGACGCAGATATAGGCGAGGTTGACGAGCGTGAACGCGGCCTCGAAGCCGCCGATCATGCTGTTGAGTATGTCCATGCGACGCGCCCGTTCCCGCCGCGCTCAACGCCAGAAGGCGGGGAGTTCGGTGTTGAAAAACTGGTAGGCCGCCTGCGAGAGCACGATGGGCGTGGCAAGCGAGACCAGCGCGATGGTCCAGGGATTTCGCGCGCCGACGAACAGCATGGTCGCCGCCATGAAGAGCGCCATGGCCGGCTCGAAGCCCACATGCTCGATCAGGTACCAGCATCCGCAGGCGACCGCCGACCAGATGAGCAGGTTCACCAGCACATGCCGGCTGGCGCCCGTCGCGTCCTCGCCGAACTCCTCGTCCAGATGGTCCTCGCCGGCCTCGACCCTCCTGCCGCCGAAAATGGCCTGCACCGCCATGACCAGCGCCAGCACCAGGCAGGCCCCGATGGCGATGGACGGCACCAGCGAGGGCGCAAGGTCGAGCTCGCTGTCGGGCGGGTAGGTGTTGTCCGGGATGAGCCAGAACAGGCACCAGACCGACGCCAGGACCAGCAGCACGCCCGCCCATATGTGGGTCGTTCTCAAGGGCGCGGCCTCATGCGGCTGTGCTCCCTCCGTTCATGTCGCCCTCCTCCGTCATGCATCGACGCCCCTCCTTCGACATGCCCGGACTTGTTCCGGGCATCCATTTCCGCCGCCGCAACGGCCCCGAGGGAGATGCCCGGAACAAGTCCGGGCATGTCGATACACGATACGGGAAGAGGGCCGGAGCGCCCGGAGGCGCCCCGGTTCCCGGCGTCTATTTCGTCGCTTCGACGACCTCCTGAAGGCTCTTCGTGACCTTGGCCGCGAAGTCGGAGATACCGGACGACGGGATGTAGCGCTTCGGGAACTGGATGTTCTTCAGCACCTGGGTGAAGTCCGGGTCGTCCATCGCCGCCTTGGCCGCGGCCTCCAGCTTCATCGC
>JAJECZ010000001.1 GCA_022821735.1 Alphaproteobacteria bacterium
CCGTCGTCCAGCCCCGTCGAAGCTCCGCCATGCGTCCGGATTGTAGGCCCTTGCGGCTGGCAGGGAAGCGGACATAAACAGGGCGCCATGACCGATACCATGCCGACCCTGCCCGAGAGCGAGGCGACCGGCCGCGCCGCCACCCTCTATGCCGACATAAGGGACGTCCTCGGCGTGCCTGTGGTGAACCTGATCTGGCGCCGGCTCGCCTTTTTCCCGGGCGCGCTGGAATGGGCGTGGAGCGCCGTCAGGCCGCTCTATGCGAGCGGCGCGGCCGATGCCGCAGCCGCTGCGATCCGGGCCCGCACGCCGCTGCCGGACCTGCCGCCCTGGCCCTGCGGAATGCTGCCGGCCATGGGCCTCGGCGGGGCGGAGACCGAGGCGATCCTGCGCATGCTGGCGAGCTACGACCGGGGCAACCGGCTGAACCTCGCCGCGCTGGGTGCCCTGTTGCAGGCGCTCGAGGGTGCGCCCGCGAGCGGTTCTCCGCCGGAGGCAGGGGGCGGCGCGCGCGCGGCGGTCGAGGGCGAACTGCCGCCGATCCCCGCCGTGGATGCGCTTTCGCCCGAGGTTCGCGAGCTGGTGCTCGCCCTGAACGGGCTCGGCAACAGCGGCGATACGGTGGTAGCCAGCCTTTACCGGCATCTGGCTTACTGGCCGGGCTACCTGGCGCTCGCCTGGGTGCAGCTTGCGGCGCTCGACCGGGACGGGCGGCTTGCGGCCACGATTGCCGCCGGCGCGGCGGCCGCGCGGGAGGCGTCCGCCGGGATCGTCGGGGGCCTCGACCTGCCGGCGGAGCCGCCGCCGCCCGCGGTCGGCGAGGCGGTCGGGCAGTTCGTGCGCGGCCCCATCGCGCGGATGACGCCGGTTTCCCTGCTGTTGCTGCGCCTCCTGGGGAAATGACCCCGGACCTGCCGAGGCTCGCGCCGGGCGAAGTCTGGCTTGTGGGCGCGGGGCCCGGCGATCCCGGCCTGCTGACCCTGCTCGCGGCCCGCGCGCTCGAAGACGCGGATGTGGTGGTGCATGACGCGCTGGTCGATCCGGGCGTGCTGGCGATGGCGCGGGCGGGCGCGCGCATCGTTCATGCCGGCAAGCGGGGCGGGCGGCCCTCGCCCTGCCAGCCGGACATTTCCGCGCGCCTAGTGGCGGAGGCGAGGGCCGGTGCGCGCGTGCTGCGCCTCAAGGGCGGCGACCCGTTCGTGTTCGGGCGCGGCGGCGAGGAGGCGCTGGCTCTGGCGGCCGCGGGCGTGCCGTTCCGCATCGTGCCGGGCGTCACGGCCGGCATCGGCGGGCTCGCCTATGCCGGTATCCCGGCGACGCATCGCGACGCCAACTCCGCCGTCACCTTCGTCTCCGGCCACGCCGCGCCGGACGAGGCGGACCTCGACTGGGAGGCGCTCGCAAGGGGCTCGCCCGCGCTGGTCTTTTACATGGCGCTCCGGCGGATCGACGCCATCGCCGCGCGCCTGATCGCCCATGGCCGCCCGCCCGACGAGCCCGCCGCCATCGTCAGCCACGCCGCCACCCCCCGCCAGCATGTCATCGAAACCACCCTCGCCGGCCTCGGCCAGGCGGCGCGCGAGGCCGAACCGCCCGCCGTGATAGCGCTCGGGCCCATAGCCGCACTGCGCCCGCGCCTCGACTGGCTGGGGAAGCTGGGGGGCGGGTGAGGCGCACCCGGCGGAAGCGACCGTAAAAGGCAACTGCACCAGGTCGGCCCTTCCTTGCCGTGCGGTCCGGCGGCGGTACAACGCGGCGACGCGGCGTCAGGCGAGGGGATTGGTCCACCTGAGGCCCGGAAACCGCGCCATGTCCGCGTCGGTCGAATGAAGTTCGCCCTGATGCTCGATTGTGAGCGCGGCAAGATGGGCGTCCGCCGTCAGATTGCCGGCGGAGCCTGCCGATTCCAGAAGGGCGAACAGAATGTCCGCATGACGGTTTCCCGGATGAATGAGGACCGTTTGCGGCCTGCCGAGCCATGACCGGACGTACGTGCAGGCGCTGCTTACATCGAGGGGATTGTTGAAGATCCTTGGATTTGTGGCGATGCGGATGAAGCCCAGGACCGCCGCCCAGGGAAGGCCGACGGTGACGACGCCGTTCATCAGCCTCTCCCACCACTCCCGCGCCGCCCGGTGCCGCGGCGACCCGGAATCATGGGCATGCAGGAGCAGGCTGACGTCGGGAACGATCACCGGCTGTGCCACCGGGCGGATTCTTCCGCTTCCAACTCGTCGGCAAGCTGGTTGAAACGATCCGTCTCGACACCCGAAATGCCGGCTGCGCATGGGAGAATGCCGGAAGGAAGCGGTATTTCCATAACGCCCTGCCGCCGTTCTACCGTCGCCCCGGACCCCGTTCCGGGGCTTCCCCGCAGCGTTGCTCCTGTGGCGCGAGGTCCCCCGGCCCGGCGGCCGGGGCAGACGAATGGTTTTCGCTATCGACCCGGTGGGGTTTTGCGCCGGTCCGGCGGGGAAATGGTTTTCGTTATCGACCCGATGGAGTCTTGTGTCGTTCCTTGGGGCCCCGGCGGGCGTTGCGGGGGAGGCTTTTCGTTATCGACCCGGTGGGGTCCGGCGCCGCTCCAGGGAGACCCGGCCGGCGGTTGCGGGGAAGTGCGTTTCGTATTCGGATTGTTATCGACCCGATGGGGCCGTGAGCCGCCGGGGCTCCGGGAAGCGGACGCACCTCGCCTGTCTGCTTC